>CALZJV010000009.1 GCA_945787595.1 uncultured Desulfobacterales bacterium
AAGACATGCTTGCACAAAAATCGGCCGAGGCTCAAACAACCCACGAGGAAAATCAGCAGTTGCGGACAGCCGAAACGGATCTCCGCGGAAAGATTCAGAGCCTGGAAGATCTGCTTGCACATAAAGCGACCGAGGTTCAAACCTCCCGCGAGGAGATCTTACAGTTGAGGACGGCCGAAGTGGAACATCAGGATAAGATTCAGAATCTGGAAGACCTGCTCGCACAGAAAGCGACCGAGATTCAAACCTCCCGCCAGGGGATCCAAGAGCTGCGATCACACAAATCAGATCTCCAGGGCAAGATTCAGAGTTTGGAAAACCAGCTAGTGCAAAAAGAAGGCGAAGAACAAATATCACGCGATGAGAACCAGTATCTGCAACAGGCAATCGTCATGCTGGAAGACAACCTAGCTTCCGTTATCAAAAAATCAGCTTATATCAACCAAAAACTGCATGAGTCAAAAAGCCAAATTGAAAGGTTGAATCAAGAGATTGCAGCCAGGGAGGAGAGTCTTGAGAGACTTGCGGAAGAAAGAGAGTATCTTAATCGAGAAACACAAGAATTAAAGCGTCAACTGGGGTTGTCCAGCACTCAGCTTGACGCTATCTCTCAAGAGGCGATCTCAAAGGAAAATAAGCTTATGGTGCTCAACAAGTCTTATGAAGAACTCAAAATGCGACTATACAAACAGATTCAAGAAAAAGAATTGCATATCAGCAACCTGAAGAACAAATTGAATATTCGTTTATTGAATAAAATTCTATTTGATCCGGGTCAGACAGTTATTTCTCCCAATGGTAAACGGGTGTTAGAAAGTCTTGCGAAGGAATTAAAAAAAGTTGAAGGTATCCAAATATCGGTGGAAGGCCATACTGACAACCAGCCATTAGGGCCAAAAATCAGAACTATTTATATTGACAACCTGGGTCTGTCTGTTGCGCGTTCGGCAGCGGTGGCGCGAAAACTGCGTGGGATGGGAGTTAATCCGAAAATTCTTCTACTCCATGCATCGACCTGTCGCCGGAAATGCCGCCCCTGAAGGACAACAACAGAACCGCCGTGTGGAAATAATCCTGGCACCCTCGCAATGATCGCTGGGCTGATGCAGTGAATGCTCTTCCTGCCGAGTGGGAGGCCAGGAAGCCCCTGGAAGAGGGCGAAGACAATTGCCCTGGTCATTTAAAACCAAAAATCGAAACATGAACCATTTCGCATTTTCCACCGCTTCGCTGTTTTCTCCCCAGGTCGGTAGAACCTTTCCGCCTCCACCACTGGAAATGGTGGTTTAATATCGGAATAAAGCAGGTATCGATGACCATGTTCAAACTTTATCTTGCGCCCTTGCGGGGATTTACCGATTACATTTATCGCAACACATTTGCCGGGCATTTTGACGGATTCGACGGCGCCCTCGCGCCGTTTATTCCAACTGTGACGGCAGACCGCTTTAAACCTTCTCACTTCAAGGATGTCCTGCCTGAAAATAATTCAACCATACCCATCGCGCCCCAGATTATCAGCAATCAAACCGAAGATTTTATAAACCTTGCCGTCCGTCTTTTTGATCTGGGCTATATGTCGGTAAATTGGAATCTGGGATGCCCCTTTCCCATGGTGGCCAAAAAGAAGCGTGGCTCCGGATTACTGCCCTATCCTGAAAGTATAGACGCCTTTCTGGATAAAACCGTATCATCCATCCCCAACCGGCTTTCCATCAAGACCCGGTTGGGCCGTCGGCATATTAGCGAAATTTTTAAGCTGATGCCGATTTTTAACCAATATCCTTTGGAGGAAATTATCATTCACCCCAGAACCGGCAAACAGATGTACGATGGCAAGACAGACCTTGACACATTTGAACGGTGTCTTGAAAATTCCGTTCACCGGGTCGTTTACAATGGTGATATTACTGATCTGAAAACCTTCCAGGCTGTCTTCGATCGCTTTGAAGGCATTGACGGCTGGATGATCGGCCGTGGAGCCGTAACCAACCCGTTTTTACCAGCCATCATCAAAGCCGGCAAGGATGACATCACCCACAAAGTTGAAAAATTCAGGCAGTTTTACGATGAACTGTTCGAACAATACCGCCAGGGGTTTTCCGGTCCCGGCCATTTGTTGAACAGGATGAAAGGATTTTGGACCTACTTTTCAAAGTCATTTCAAAACAGCCGCAAGATCGCTAAAAAGGTTCATAGAACCCAAAGCTTGCATCGCTATCTGGAAATTGTGGATCGATTTTTTAGAGAAGAGGCTCAGTGGAAAGAATGAGTTAAACCTAAACTGAGCGGTCAAATAAGCGTCTGGATTTTCAATGAGATCTATTTATTCACCGCAAAGGCGCAAAGAACGCAAAGGTTTAAACTTCATTTTGCTTTTCTTTGTGCCTTCGTGTCTTCGTGGCCGAATTTTTACGCAAATATTAGGGCCGCTTGCTTTTTTGATACTTGATCTTATTTAATGATCAAAGCGTTTGCTGTTTTTTTAATAACACTTTCAAATTTCTCCCCATAACATCAAAATATCCGATAAGATCAAGCCGCTCTAATTTTTGGATCGTATCTCGAGGGATTTTGTGTTGAGGTATATTTTGCAAAAAATATGCAGTCTCCTCCTCTGAAAATACCGGTCCCTCTTCGATCAGCCGTGCATAATCTTTATTAGCCGGGCAGGCTTTCTGACAATACAGACATCCCACCAGGCAATTGTGCCACGATGGCTTAATCCAGCTGGGAAAGGCCGGCTTCCTTTCATTGTGAAAGGTGAGGCAGCGGTCCGCATGCAGCAAAAAGCGATCCTGGGCAATCGCACCGGTTGGACAGGCTTTCATACAGGCATTGCAGTGGTCGCAGTGCTCCATCATTTGAGGTTCTTGCCAAATATCTTCGGAATAGGGAAGGTCGGAAACAAATGCCGTAAGTCGGTGAAAACTTCCCATCCCCTGGATATAAGTAATGTTGTTCTTTCCGTATTGAGCCAGTCCGCTGCGCACTGCCAATAGTTTCCAAGGCAGAATCGCTTTTACCGCATGCAATCCTGCCGGCTCTAAACATTGCTGAAGCAGATGCTCAATTCGTCTATCTGTTGCATAGCTGTAAGTTGCCGGGACAACACAGGGATACGATTCGGCTTTCCATCTGAAACTAAGACGGACCTGGGGTTGAGGTGCGGCAACTATGATCAGTGATGCTGCTTCCGGGAAAGCGTCCGAAAATTTGAACTCAAAACCGGTCAGCTCTTCGGTGTAGAATTCCTCATCGAATAAACCTTTTTGATATTGGGCCTGGATATCTCGCTGTAGCTCAGATATCCGTTGAATGGGTAAGATTATTCCCGCAAAGCCCTGGTTGTTAAAAACCTTAACCACGTTCTCTGATACATCAGCTCCCTGCATATGATGCCCCCTTAAATTTGTTCATGCTGACCTTTCGGAAGGGTGACAGTAAACGTACTTCCTTTGTCTGGGGTACTGGAAACGGTAATATCGCCCTGGTGGGCCCGGGCAACGGCCCGGGAAAAACTGAGGCCCAGCCCGGTGCCGGCCTGGGACCGGCTGGGATCGCAGCGATAAAAGCGTTCGAAAATATGGGGAAGATCTTTTTCGGAAATTCCAATGCCCGTATCTTTTACCGATATCTGACCCGATTGATTATCCGCAGAACGTATATCAACCTGAATTGATCCCTTGGACGGGGTGTATTTGATGGCATTATCAAGAAGGTTCGCAAGCATCCTTTGAATCAGGCGCACGTCGCCATCAATGCTGATCCTTTCGATGGCGTTACAAACCATTGTAAGGCCCTTATCTTCGGCCGAAGATTGAAACAGTTTGCAGGCATCATGAACAAGTGCGGCAATATCTATCTTGCGGCAGTCAAGCTGGCCGGCGCCGGCTTCGGTTTTAGAAATGATCAGCATGGTGTTGATCATTTCCAAAAGACGATCGCATTCTTCAATGGTGCTGGCCGCCATCTGTTCGTAATCCGATGTTGATGAACCGGCGGTAAGGGAAATTTCGGCGATCCCGCGAATCCGGGTGATCGGACTTTTGAGGTCGTGGGCGATATTGTCACTCATCTCTTTGATCCCAGCCACCAATTTCTGGATACGGTCCAGCATCTGATTAAAAGTGATCGCCAGTTGATCGATTTCATCCATTCCCTTTTTCACCGGAACCCGCTTTTCCAGACTGCCGTCTGATATTCGGCGCGCAGTTTGGGTTACCGTTTCAACCCCTACCAGTGCACGTCTGGCCATAAACCAACCGACAACAACAGCCAGTAAAAACAGGATGGCCATGGTGAAGATAAATACCTTGCGAAAGATTTCGATAATACGGGTATGGTTCTCCATGGATTGTCCCAGTTGCAGAATCATGCCGGGTCCGATAATTGCGTAAAGAATACGTATCTTGTGTTTGCGATCGGGTATATGGATGGTGTCGAAAAATGGTGTTCCGTCGTTCAGCAAGCGATTGACGGCACGCTTATCGATCCCGATATTGCGCCAGTAAGACATATTGGAAGAAGAAAAAACCTGACCGGTAATATAAAGCAGGCGGTAAAATATCTTTCTCTCACCTGCAGCCTGGGCCTCCAAAAAAGCCTGACGTTTGACGGCTTCGGTGCCTTGAGTCGACAGGATCGAAGAAAAAGTTCTGACTTCGCTTGAGAGACCTTGATCGGTTTGCTGCCGTATGACGGAGGTTATCAACAGATAAAAGAAAAAAAATGCTGTGCATGCGGAAAGCATAAATATTCCCGCATACCAGAATGTTAAGCGGAATGCCAGGGTATGACGCATTTTAAGCAGTTTTGTCTTTAAGGACATAGCCCACTCCGCGCACCGTGTGTATCAGCTTGTTTGAAAAACCCTTATCGATTTTTTCCCGTAATTTATAGATCCGGGATTCCACCACATTGGTATGTGGATCAAAATAATAATCCCAGACATGTTCCATGATCATGGTTTTGGAGACAACCCGGCCGGCATTGCGCATTAAGTATTCGAGCAAGGAAAATTCCAATGGCTGCAGTTCGATATTCAGGCCGGCGCGGACGACTTCCCTTGTAATAAGATTTATGGTGACATCTGCCGCCATCAGTTTGGTTGGCTCTGATACATCACTACTGCGTCGAATCAAGGCCTGGACCCTGGCCAGCAGTTCGGAAAAGGCAAAGGGTTTGGTCAGGTAATCATCGCCACCGGTATGCAATCCTTTGACGCGATCGTCAACAGATCCCCTGGCACTCAAAATAATCACCGGCGTCTTGATCTTCTCGCGCCGCATTTGCTCAATGAGTGACAAGCCATCCAGTTTGGGAAGCATGAGGTCGATGATGGCAGCATCATGGGGTTCGGTCAATGCCAGATGCAAACCACCTTCCCCGTCAGCGGCATGGTCCACGGCAAAGCCTTCGGCTTTGAAACCTCTAACAATGAAAGAGGCAATTTTGCTGTCATCTTCCACCAGCAATATTCTCATCAAATCCTCCTAAACTGACAGGTTCCAGGTTCAGGGTTCAAGCCCGCCCTGGCCTCCGGCTCGTAGCCTACGCCTCGGAGAGCGCGACGGGATGTGTATCTGAAATTGCTCTCACTTTATATGGAATTGGGTTTCCATCACCACATCTTGATATGCCAGGTCTGGGCCAGGGGTGCAAAGGTTAAAACTGTTGGAACCTGCTTGCTCTTTTGATCAAGATCCAGAATACCCGACATCACGCATTGGGTGAAAAGCCTTTATAAAAACGATGAAGAAAGAATCCCTTTGATAAAAGCTGGTTGGGAGTTTTTCAACCCGGAACGTTGAACCCCCTGGCCCAGACCTGACTTTATGTTGCTCAATTATTTAGATTCATATTTGGGAACCTGACACGGGCCGTAATACGATCTTATAAGTCGCACCAGGGCGGGCTGAACCGCTAAACCTTGGTTTCAGTTAACCTTCCGCATTCCAAATTCCGCCTTCAATTCCCTTTGCCCCATGCCCTCTGCTCTCCGCCCTTTTCTCTCCGCCATGAGCCGTCCCGCAATCGCAACCCATTCGTCTTTTGAATTAATTTCGAGGATTTCAAAACCGATATTTCTCATTGCAGCGACCACCTCTTTTTCATTTTTATCTACTATTCCCGAACATATAAAAACTCCGTCTGACTTTAACACCCGCCGGATGTCCTTGAGCAAATCCAAAATCACGTGGCTGAGGATATTGGCGGCAACGATATCATACTTCTCCTTGATTCCTTGCACAAGGTCGGCACAGTCCACAAAAAATCGCTGCGCATCAACACCATTTCGTTTTAAATTATCAACGGCAATATGCACCGCTGTTTCGTCAAGATCAACACCATACATTTTACCGGCTCCCAGCTTGGCGGCTGCAATCAGCAGAATGCCGGAACCGGTGCCGATATCTAAAAATAAATCATCCTTTTCCAGATAATTTTCGATCATGGAGATGCACATCGTTGTGGTCGGGTGTGTTCCGGTCCCGAAGGCCATGCCGGGATCCAACTCGATGACCATCTCAGCCGCATCGGCCCGGTAATCCCGCCAGGTCGGCTTGACCACCATTTTGCGGCCGATCTTTTGCGGCCAAAAATATGCTTTCCATGAGTGGGCCCAGTCTTCTTCATCCAGTTCCCGGTAACTTATCCTGTAGATCAGGCCGAGTTTCTCCTTGAAATGTGCCAGTTTTTCTTCAAGAATCCTGCGTCGATTCTCAATCCGGCTATCCTCGTGGAAATAACCGATCACCGTATGATGATCGGGCCGTCCGATAATGTCTTGCGGCCATCCTTCCTCGGGTTCGATTCGGGGATCTTCAACAACAACTCCCTGCAGGCCGAAATCGTAAAACACCTCAGATATCAGGTCGACGGCCAGATCTTTATCCGGATGGTCAAAAACAATTTTTACTTCGATCCATTTCATAATTTTTCTCTAAACACACAGAGAAAAAGCTGATGTTAAGTTAATGACATTGGTTTTGGTACTGAGCGTCGCATCCGGCAAAGCAAATCGGCCTCTATTTGAACCCATTAAAAAGCCGTTGACGTTGTCCTGGTCGGATTCTAACCGGTATTTGACAATATAAAATAATTGCTTTGATCTCAAGAATTTTCGAAAGAAACAGAAGGCCAAAGGGCCATTGTTTTTCTGTCACTCAACGCGTCAAACCCTTTGGCAGCCTTTGACAACACTTTGAGCTCAACACCATTGTCACCCATCAAAGTGGCTGGTTTGATCGGAATAGAAACTTTGGCAATCTAGTTTCATATAAGCGCGGCCTCTGGCCGCGAGCGTCCAGTCTGATCGTAGAAGAAACTTAACGAAATGCAATTTTATTTTTCTGACAGGATCAACCAGTCTTCGCTAAAACACTTCGCCCCGGCAGGCTGGATGGACAGGATATAACCATACTTAACAAAAAAATCCTGTAAATCCTGTCTAATTGAATGTTTCATAAGAGCGTCACCGCCGGCCTGGAAAAGGCATGCTTCGTCAAAATTGTGACAGTTCTATTTGAAGCGCCAAATTTCGTCAACAGATCATAATATTTAGAAAAATCCTTCTATATTTCTATTATTTAAACAAGTTAACCCTGATAACCCATTTTGGCCCCCTTAACCTTAATACCCTTATCCACAATTCCAATCCAGGATGCGTTTAATTAAGAAACAGATGTAATTACATGGTGTTAAACAGACTCAGTCCTGGTGGCATACGATTTGCAGCTGCGAAATGCAACTTAAATCAAAACCTTATTCAGGGTAAAGGAATTTTAAAGTCAGCAATAGAGATTTTCTTTCAAATTTAGGTATAACCCTACTTGAGCGAAAATCGAGGATGCCCCAGATTCCCCGGCGACGGGATTTCCGCTTCGCTGCCACAAGACGCACACCGAAATCTATAAAATCAGACGTGTGATCCCGCTTTGCGGGGGCATCAAGGGTAAAGTCGTATTCGTATACTTCGAATCCTTGATAACGCAGAAGATGGCGTATCATCGGCTTTCCGCGTTGCTTTCAGAGTAAACAAAATGGGATTAAAAATGGATATTTACAACTCACCCGGAGAACATTATAAATTTGCCTATCTATCTAAACATTCCCCGGCAAATCCAACACATAAAGAGCTATCCCATTTTGTTTACGCTCATTAAGAGCTTTAAGGAATACTGTTTTAATAGTGTCATACTTTCTGGTAGCGGTGGAGCAATTTAATATTTCATGGATATAAGTCAGTATAGGAAGGACCAAAAATGAAAAGAATATTCGTGGGTGTAATTATCGGACTCTTTTTAACATCAATCAGTTACGGGGCGCCGGCGAAAAATGCCGTAAAGACAAGGCTATTGGTAGTCAGCAGTTACCACAAAGAATACGCCTGGACGCAGGAGACCAACAGCGGGTTCTGTGCGGCCATGCTGGAACTGGGGTATTTCGACAAAGAAGAACAGACCGCCGGATTTACAAGAAACGATTATATAGAAACTTCAACGGCCATCATTAAAAAAATATGGATGGACACAAAAAGGAAAAAAAGTAAAAAAGAAAGGGTAGAGATGACCTTTTCGATAACCCAGATTGCAAAGGAATTTAAACCTGACCTCATATTCCTTGGGGATGACAATGCTGCAAAATATATCGGCAACGAGTTTCTCGATTCAGACATCCCGATTGTCTTTTGGGGAGTCAATAACACGCCGGTTAAATACGGTCTGGTGGACAACGCTGAGAAACCGGGACATAATGTGACCGGAGTCTATCAGTCCGGGTATTACACAGAAGGCCTCGAGCTTATTAAATCTATAATACCGGGCGCAAGGACTTTTGCAGTATTATCAGATGGTACGAGTTCGGGAAGATCACATTTCAAGAAGATCGAGTACCTGGCCCGTAAAGACGCTCTTCCTCTCAAGCTAGTGGAGGTAGTTTCAACCAGTGATTACGAATTATGGAAAAAGAAGGCTTTAGAACTGCAGAAGAAAGTGGACGCCTTTTTTCTGGCCCAGTATTCCGGTCTGCAGGAAAAAAACGGTAATAATGTTTCAGCTGAAAAAGCTGCAAAATGGTATCTGACCCACATTAATATCCCGGAGGCCGCTGTCCAGGGACAATTTGTGAAACAGGGCATGATGTGTTCCGCCGATGATGCAGGATACAACCAGGGCTTTGAGGCGGCGGTAATTGCCCATGATATTCTTGCCAACAAAGCTATCCCGGCGACCTACCCGCCCCGTTCCCCCAAGCGCGGTTCGTTAATGGTCAACAGACAACGGGCCGGGATGCTCGGGATAAAGCTTACGGAAGATATGGGCATTGAAGAATATATTGAAGAGGCCTCTGCTTTACAGGCTGCGACAGGTAAAAAGGGAGGCAAACAATGAAGCTTTGGAGATTTTTATTTGTTTTCTTCATAGGACTCTGTCTGACACCGCTCAGTTACGGGGCACCGGCGAAAAATACCGTAAAAAAAAGACTATTGGTAGTTGACAGCTATCACCGGGAATACCTGGGGTCACAACATATAAATGAAGGTTTTTGTGAGGCAATGATCCGATTTGGTTATTTTGCAAATAAAAAACAGGCAGAAGAATATACCAAGAAGGATTATATTGAAACCTCCACATCCGTTATTCAGAAAGTATGGATGGATTCGAAAAGAAAAAACAGCAAAGCAGAGATGGAAGATGCAAGCAATAAAATATTCAAGCTTGCCAATGATTTTAAGCCGGACCTTATATTTTTGGGAGATGACAACGCCACAAAACATATCGGCAAAATTTTTATAGATACTGCAATTCCGATTGTATTCTGGGGTGTTAACAATACGCCTGTCAAATATGGTCTGTTAGACAGTAAAGAGAGACCGGGACATAATGTGACCGGAATTTATCAGACCACATATTATGAAGATAGTTTACGACTGTTGAAAATAATGGTGCCCGGGGCAAAGACTTTTGCCATATTATCTGACGCTACAACAACGGGCCGGAACCATACCAAAGCGATTCAGTTTCTGGCCCGCAAAGGACTGCTTGCACTTGAACTTGTAGAGACGATATCAACAAACGATTCGGATTTATGGAGAAAAAAAGCACTGGAACTTCAGCAGAAGGTTGATGCCTTTTTTGTGGCCCATTTTTCCGGTTTGAAAGACCACAATGGTAAACACGTTCCGGATTTGGAAACTGCGCAATGGTATCTGACTCATATAAAAATACCGGAGACATCAAGCTTCAGACATCGTGTTGATCAAGGCATGTTATGCGCTGCCGATGATTCGGCATATAATCAGGGTTATGATGCGGTAGTTGTCGCGCATGATATACTGGCAAACAAAGCCGACCCGGCAACATACCCTCCCCGAGTCCCGAACCGAGGGCCCCTTATGGTGAACCGGGAAAGGGTAAAGATGCTCGGGATCAGGCTTACCGATGAAATGGGAATAGAAGAATATATAGAGGAGGCATCGGCTTTAAGGAAATAAATAAATGGTAAAGAGCGAACAAAAAGGCCTTTCCATATTTCATAAACTGTTGATCGTATTTTTATTCCTAATAATTATGATCAGCGGTGTCCTGACAGTGGTCTTTTACGTCTTCAATAAGCACTCGCTGGAGGAAAGTACCAAAGAGCGCCTTTTACATGAATTTAAAGCGACAAGTCATTATTTTCAGAAGGCCATCTCGGAAGAACTGATCCGGGACCTGAAAATATTGGCTTCCAACCAGGTGTTAAATGAATTCATGACGTCTTCGGCACTCGAACGCAATATATTTGCCCGGATGCTGGGTAAATCCTTTATTGAGTCCCTTCATTATACGCAAAGTTATCGGCGGATTTCTTTTGCGGATTACTCAGGAAAAGAAAAAGTTGCCGCGGGTAGGCAAGGGCGACTCGAGAACTATCGTGACTTGAGCGGAAGCCGTCTGTTTACCCAAATCGAATCTGGCGGTCCGGGCGGTATTAGCATAGAAGGCCCTTATTATAAAGATGAGGAAGCTCAATTTTCAATAGGCATCTACAAGACCGATGAAGATATCGGAGAATTCGGCGGCGCCGTTGTCATTCATTACAGTCTAGAAAATTTCCTTAAAAACCTCGATAGTATAAAAATTTTTGGTCAAAACCCCTTATGGGTACTGGCACCGGACGGAACGGTTCTGAAGCAGCCTCACAGCAAAACGGCATTCTTTGATCCGCGCCCGCTGATGCCGCAAAAAAGTCACGATGTTCCCCAATTGACGGTATTGAAGGAGGGTATGCTGGTCTTTCAGGATTTGTCCGTCATGTCAGACAAGCCCCTACTGAGATTGGCCATGAGCGTGCCTTCGGCCCTTTTAATGCAAGATGTAAAGTCGGCCTTAAGATTTTTTTCGATCGTGTTTGCAATTTCCATTATCATCATTTGCACCGTGGTGTTTTATCTATCCAAATATTTTTCCAGACCGATCATTGAGCTCGCCCATGCCGCCGTTCGGCTGTCTGCAGGAGATCTGTCTGCCCGGGTAAACATCAAAACAACCGGAGAGGTGCGGCTGCTGGTCGACAGCTTCAATCAACTGACCAAAGACTTAAAGAAAACCACCGTTTCCAAGGATTATGTGGATAATATCATCACCAGCATGATTGACAGCCTGATCGTCGTCTCACCGGACGGATTAATTGAGAGATCCAACACAGCGGCAACAACTCTCTTGGGCTATACCGAAAAAGAACTTATCGGGCAGCCGTTTCAAATAATTCTTGACAATGAGAGTTTGCTCAGCGGCGTCATACCGGATGATGAATTTTCAGCGGATTTTGTTAAAAACATTGAAAGATATTATTTGGCGAAAGATGGCCGACGAATACCGGTCCTTTTTTCGGCATCAACCATATTTAATTCCCAGGGCAATAGTCAGGGAATAGTCTGTGTGGCCCAAGACATAACCGCTCGCAAAAAGGTCGAGGAGGCCCTGCGTGAGGCCCAGGCGGATACAGAGACTGCCAACCAGGAACTGGTGAAGGTGAATCGAAAACTTGAACAGGCGATTAAAGAGGCCGAAGCCATGGCCCGGGAAGCCAAGCAGGCCAGTCAAGCAAAAAGCGAGTTTCTGGCCAACATGAGCCATGAAATTCGGACGCCCATGAATGGCGTTGTCGGCATGACGGGCCTTCTTTTGGATACCGCCCTGAATGATGAGCAGCTTGATTACGTGGAGACTGTGCGAAAAAGCGCAGAATCCCTCATGACGATTATTAATGACATCCTCGATTACTCAAAGATCGAGGCCGGAAAACTTGATCTTGAAATCATTGACTTTGACTTGAGAACACTGATCGAAGAAGTGAGTGATCTCATGGCGGTAAAGGCTTATGAAAAAGATCTGGAGTTTGCATTCTTCATGTACCACAAGGGACCCACCCTTTTGCGGGGAGATCCGGGACGGCTTCGCCAGATACTGCTCAATCTAGCGGGCAACGCCGTTAAATTTACCCACCGCGGCGAGGTGGTCATAAAGGCTGCTGTCGAAGATGAAGGGGCCACCCATGTCGTGGTACGGTTTAGTGTCGTGGACAGCGGTATCGGTATTCCCCGGGAACACCTAAACCGGCTTTTTAAGTCGTTTTCCCAGGTGGACAGCTCTACAACCCGCAAGTTCGGCGGCACCGGTTTAGGGCTTGCCATATCAAAACAGCTTACCGAACTGATGGACGGTCGGATCAGCGTCGAAAGTGAAAAGGGAAAAGGCACTACGTTTTGGTTTTTAGCCAATTTTGAAAAACAACCAGAGGGCAGTGCTCGAAAGGTTGTTGTTCCCCGGAATATAAGAGACAAGCGGATCCTGATAGTGGACCATAATCCGACCAACCGGCGGGTTTTGAAAGAGCAGCTAAAATCGTGGAATTGCCGTTTTGATGAATCCCCGGACGGATTTGAAGCGCTCGACAAACTCCGCCGGGCCAGGACCGAAAAAGACTCGTTTGAGGTCGCGATTCTGGATATACAGATGCCGGGAATGGACGCGGAGACATTGGGGCGTACGATTAAGAAAGATCCTGACCTGGCGGACACCATTTTGGTTATGATGACCTCAATCGGCCATCGCGGGGAAGCAGCGAAATTCCGGGAAATCGGTTTTGCCGCCTATTTGACCAAACCGGTGAAGCAATCGCAGCTATATGACTGCCTGGCCACAGTTACCGGTATTCAAAAAGATGCTGCCAAACAGCGAACCATACCGATTGTCACCCGCCACTCTTTAGCGGAGGACCGCAAACGCAGCATCCGCATTCTGATGGCCGAAGACAATATGACCAACCAAAAGGTGGCGCTCAACATTCTGAAAAAATCCGGATACAGGGCCGATGCTGTTGCCAACGGAGAAGAAGCTGTCAGGGCTTTGGAAATGGTGCCCTACAATATTGTCCTGATGGATGTTCAGATGCCTGTAATGGACGGTTACGAAGCAACTGCCAAGATCCGGCAGGCTGAAGCCGAAGCGGCGGCTCAAAATCCGAAATCTGCAAACCGATTGCCGATTATCGCCATGACGGCTCATGCCATGAAGGGCGACCGGGAAAAGTGCCTGGCAGCGGGGATGGACGATTATACAACCAAACCGATCAATCCCCCGGAACTGCTGGAAAAAATCAAATCATGGATTACAAAAGAAAAAGTATATTCCGATCAATAAGAACGAGACATAAAAGCTGATGGTATAGTATATGAACCTTATAAAACCTCACCCAGAGGAGATATTTGGGACGCCCATTAAATTATAACTCTCTACAAGGTCTATCTGCTCGGCTTTGGCAATCTTTTCGCCATGCTTAACCGATTCATAATTTTTCTCTAAACACACGGAGAAAAAGCTGATGTTAAGTTAATGACATTGGTTTTGGTACTGAGCGTCGCATCCGGCAAAGCAAATCGGCCTCTATTTGAACCAATTAAAAAGCCTTTGACCTTGTCCTGGTCGGATTCTATCCGGTATCTGACTCAGCTTCTCCCTTAATATTATTTTATTGATGTGGTTAGAAGTTTTTCAATATCAAGAGTATTGTCAAAGTAACCGTCGTCTTCGATTCCGGAAGCAAGTACACCACCATAGATTAAAACCGGTCTTACCGTATAGCCCTTAGGCAATTTGAGCCGTTCGATTTTTTCGTTTTTAATTACCTTATTCAGCAGAGATAAGGCCTGATACCATGATTCAAGATCGAGTTTCGGAAGGCCGGTCTGTCTCGCCAGCTGTTCGCTGAATGCATTCAACTGGTCTTTTTTGGTTATACCTTCTCGCGGCGGCAACCCCTGAAATTCCAAAAATGTCTTTGCCTTCTTACCAAACTGTTGAATTAAAGTGCTTTTACCGATCCTCCGACGTCCGGCGCAAACCGCAATGCTGGCCTTCTTCAAATCGAACAATCCATTTAACAACCGGAGTTCATTTTCCCTTCCGATGAACATTTAATCCCTCAAAATTTATAAAGAAATATACTAATTGTCATTTTTGTGAGAAAAAGATTGGCTTAATTTTGACCACAAAATTAGCATAAAATCATTTTTGTGTCAAATTTTTACCTATTTTTTTGGCCACAGAATCAACATTTTGATAGAAATAAACCTTGACACGGAAATGACGCGGCTGGACAGTTTTCACCAATCAACAAAGCACTGTCTGCCTGAACCCGGAACGCTGAACCTTGAACCCCTGAACGGTTACTCTTTTTAATTGACATCGAATATATGTGGAATTACCCTTTAACAGTATTCAAATTTTCACATGTATTGAAGGAGAGATGAATGAAGACCTCTTTTAGACTGATATTTGCTCTAACATTAATTATTTTAACTTCGATAATAGCCAATGCGGACCAAGGCGCAGCGATGACCGCTGCTAAAGCATGGTTAGCGTTAGTCGATGCCGGTGATTACCAACAAAGCTGGCTAACAGCTAACAAAACTCTCAAAGAACAATCAGAAAAGGAAGAATGGGCAAATTACCTCAAAGCTATTCGCGGGCCGCTTGGCAAGGTAATCCGCCGCAGTATGACTCGCTCTCGGACGGTTTCACAAATTCAGGGGATGCCTGATGGCGAATATTTCCAAGTCCAATTTGAGGTTAAATTCCTAAATAAATCGGGCATGGAAAGAATGACGGTGGCAAAGGAAGGTGGCAGCTGGAAAGTTGCTGGATACATGTTGCGTTAGAAGCGGTTTAAAACCTTCTTCGTAGTCTTCCTCAATTGTTATCAGCCTGATTGAGCCTTATAAGTTTTATAACCTTCTGCCAGCCATTCGACGATGCCTTTCATAAGATGTTTATACAGCGGTACAGGTTGCTTGCGAAGAATCTTTGTTACCGCAGTCATCACTCCGGCCAAAATTTTTAGCTTAACCGAAAGGATTTCAGGATAAATCGGTGCCGGGTTGATTTCTTTGAAAACGACCTCCATCATTCCGATGTCAATCAGTGATGTATTTTCGTTAATTTTTCCGGCTTCTCTTATCGCCACCATAGCTTAATCCTCCAACCTCTATTCTGTGTGGATCCGTGCTAATCCGTCTTCCTTATCAGCTTCTCATCGGGTATATTAGCTCTAATTTTCCCCCACACCACCTATAAAACCCTGCCCCGTCCTTATTGTCTGACGGACAGTTTGGAGATTCAATATGGGGGTCCAAAATTTCATTAATGAGATATAGAAATTGCTTTTTCAGCGCGGATAAATCGAAAATGGTGAATTGTGTATCGGATTCAGCTGCAAACCAACATATTGAGGCGTCAATTAGACGGAACCAATAACCATCCAGATAGCGAAAGCGGAAATTATTGTCAACATTGATTATTAGTGCCGGCCCATTCGTTCTTCGAATTCTTCCAATTCTTCAGAATCCTCCATAAAAGCAGTTATTTTCGTAGGTCCCAAACGCTTGGGACACAATAATGAGGCATCTTTATCTACCCTGTTTAGCAGGGTTTCTTATGGCAAATACAGCAGGATATACTTTCTGAATCAGCCGCGCCCGATTTAAAAATTTCATATCATCCTGTGCAATGCCGATGATGTTTGTTGACTCTGCGTTCTGGATGAATAAATTAGAGCAATAATTATTTACAGGAAAATCAGGTTAAAGCGGATTTTCACCGTGAACAAACCGGTATTTCCTGCTCATACATTTTGGAGCTAGCAATATGTTCAGTCCACTTCTTTCTTTAAAACATCATCAGCACCTCTTTCTTTCCTTATCTTTTTTTCTATTATTGCCCATTTCAAATCCTTTGGCTGTTCATGGTGACAATGTACAGGCTATTAGGGTCGGCATCACTGATAATAAACCCATGTGCTTCATTGATGATGCAGGTAAACCGGCTGGTATATTTGTAGAAGTTATCGAGCATGTTGCAGACTGGGAAGGCTGGTCTCTTGAATATGTCCACGGTCCCTGGGCGAGTTTACGCGCCAGATTATCACGCGGCGAGATAGACATCCTTCTTTCCATGGCCTATTCAGCGGAACGGGCGCAACTGTACGCTTTTAACTCCGTGGCGGTGTTTAACAATTGGGCGGAAGTGTATGTACCTTCCGGTTCGTCCATCCACTCCCTGCTGGATCTTAAAAATAGGCGAATCGCTTCCTTGGCGGAAGGGATTTATACGACGGGTCCTGAGGGTTTAATGAGTCTTGACGAAAATTTTAATCTAGAGATTGAAATAATTACAACGGCTTCCTATCTCGAGGCGATGAGGGCCGTCCGGGCAGGAGAGGCCGAAGCCGCCGTGGTGAATCGTCTGACGGGCGCCCTTTTTGCCGACAGCTTTGAGCTTGAAAAAAGCGGCATCGTGTTCGCGCCGGTGAAGATTCATTTTGCCCTTAACAAAGACAACCCATTAACGCCATCCATTAGAAAAAAGATTGACGAGCATCTTCTGGCCTTAAAAAAGGATCGAAACTCTAAATATCACCAGTCCATTAATCTGGCTTTAGGCGGTGAAAATTTGAGTGTCGAAACACCCATCTGGGTCCCATGGAGTCTTGGTATTCTTCTCTTTTCTTTCTTTCTCATCCTATGTGTCAGTTTTTTCCTGCGTTGGCAGGTAAACAAAAGGACGCTGGATCTGCGGGAAGCCAATAAAAAATTGAAGACCGACATGGAGAGCCGGATTCAAATTGAGGCTGACTTGCGTGAAAGTCAGGAAAGATTCCAAGCATTGGCATCCAGCTCCAGCGATTGGATATGGGAATTTGATGAAAATGAAATCTTTACTTATGCCAGTCCGCGTATAAAAGATTTATTAGGGTACACGCCCGAGGAAGTTATCGGCAGATCCCCTTTTGATTTTATACCGGCTTTCAGCAGGAAGAAAGTTGCCCTAGAATTTTCCGTCTTCAAAGACGCTCGGAATCCGTTTACCAATCTTGAAAATGTAAACCGGCACAAAGACGGAAAGCTGGTGACACTGGAATCAAGCGGCGTTCCCGTGTTCGATGAAAACGGAGAATTTCGCGGGTATCGCGGGATAGATCGAGATATTTCTGAGCGCAAAAAAATTGAAGCCCAGCTGCAGCAGGCGCAAAAACTTGAGGCCATCGGTACTCTAGCAGGAGGAATTGCACACGATTTCAACAACCTGCTCACACCTATTCTGGGTTTTTCCGAAATGCTTCATATAAGGTTTGCTGATGGCGGTTCGGAAGCTGAGTCACTTGGGGAAGTTATGAATGCTGCCCATCGGGCAAAGGATCTCGTCAACCAGATCCTGACCATAAGCCGCCAGACAGAGCACGAATTAATTCCGGTAAAAATTCATTTGATTGTCAAGGAAGCTTTGAAATTATTGCGCTCAACGATTCCAAAATCCATCGAAATTAAGGCGAATATCAATGCGTCGGGGTCCGTTCTGGCTGACCCGACGCAGATTCATCAAATTATCATGAATCTTGGCACCAATGCTTATCACACCATGCGGGAGGATGGCGGTGTTTTAAGCGTTTCATTGTCTTTAGTTGACATCAGTCAGGAAGATCAAAAGGTTGGCAGCCTGGATCTAACCCCCGGGGCCTACCAGCAACTGGTGATAAGTGACACCGGCTGTGGCATGGATCACGCAACCATAAAAAGAATTTTTGAACCCTATTTTACCACTAAAAAAATGGGAGAAGGTACCGGTTTAGGGTTGGCAGTCGTTCATGGCATTGTTAAGAGCCATAAAGGACACATCTATGTCTACAGTGAGGTCGGCAAGGGAACAAGCTTTAAAATCTATCTACCCTGTTTTGAAACAGCGGACAGCGCCAAAAAAGAAACCATGGACTCTCAGCAGATTCCAGGTGGACATGAACATATCCTTATCGTTGATGACGAAGAACCAATCGTCCACATGGAAACAAAATTGTTGGAAGGGCTTGGTTATCGGGTAACGGCAACCACTTCTTCTACCCGGCTGCGAAATATTTTTCTCGACAGCCCTGACGATTTTGATCTTATCATCACGGATATGGCCATGCCGGAGATTAATGGGGCTGATCTGGCAAAAGATCTTTTGAACATAAGACCCGATCTGCCAATGATCCTTTGCACCGGTTTTAGTGATAGGATAAATGAAAAAATTGCAAAATCCATTGGCATAAAAGCATTCCTCATGAAGCCGGTAATTCTTAAAAATCTGGCGATTAAAGTCCGAAAGGTTCTGGATGCCAACAGGTTAAAATAAAAGAGTAGTGAATGATCTATATTTGATTGCGTCATTGATCAGCTAATTGACGGATCAAATGAAACATGCTGGCCAGCGATCCCCCATCAACGGAGAGGTTCTCGCCGGTGACATAGCTTGAAGTCTCGGAAGCCAGGAAAACGGCTGCTTTACCGATTTCTTCCGGTTCGCCATGCCGGTTCATGGGTATGCCACGATTGCGGGCATTGAGCAAATCCGCAGTCGAATAGATTTCTTTCTGCAGAGGTGTCATCACAGGGCCCGGACTGAGCGCATTGACCCGAATCCCGTACTTGGCCCATTCCACAGCAAGCAGCGTAGATAAGGATATGATGCCGGCTTTGCTGGGGGAATAGGCATTGCCGTTGAGTTCAGGCAGCCTGCCGCAGATCGAAGCGATATTTATAGTGGTCCCCCCGACCTTTTTGGCTATCATATGTTTTCCGACCGCCTGGCAGCACAAAAACACGCCTTTCAAATTCACTTGATGTTTGCTCCTCTCTGTTCGAGGAGCTCTCTCAATATCGATCTATGACATCGCGATTCATCTTCGCAATAGCACCCAATTGCGAAATTAGTCTGATGAGAGAGTGCGGCGAGCAAGTCCAAATCTCTCCTCGCCTCAGGCAACTTCATTTCAGCTAGGAACTTGCGTTTGAACGCTTTCCAAGAACTTTCGTCATTCAATGGTGAGGCTCCCTTCAATAGGGCTTCGCTGGGCGAAAGGTTTGGAAACCAAACGTCGTAGATGTTTTTCGACGCATATTCCTCCTTCCTGACACCTCGTGGAGGACGCCGGACCGTACCGATCCGCAAGCCCTCGTTATTCTCTCTATGGCTACCTAACCTTACGATCCGTATAGTCATTCTGTCTCCATAATAATTGCACCCAATTTAGGCATAGGTGGCGGGCGGATAAGAATCCGACCTCTGAAAAAGGCTCAACCGGCCAAATAAAGAAGGAATGATTGAAACCGCGGGATACGCCCGACTATCTTCATGTCATGGATGTTAGCAGTTTTAAATATTATAAAATCTTTCTTTAGGCGGGTTGAAGTAACCGAATTTCAGCTCCGGAAACGACCTTCGCACCCGCTTTAACACCGATCCCATGCCCATGGGTTTACCATGTCGGCTGACAGTATTCATTTTCTTCCAGTAGCCAAACGGATCAAAGTTCAAGTTGCGCCACTGGATCATGTCAATCGGGTGCTTTTCCAAAAAACGGACAAGGGCGTCAACTTCCCGTGGTGTGTCGCTAAATCCCGGGCAGTTCAGGTAGTTAATGGCGACAAACTTCTCGCACGCAATCGCCGTATCGATGCTTTTCAGGACATCTGCAAAACTGTAACCTTTGGGTCGAAAATAAGCATCATAGCATTTTTTGCGAACACTGTTCATGCTGATACGAACGCTGTCCAGTCCGGCATCAAATAGAAGCCTCAGATTAGCGGGCAGACTCCCATTGGTATTCATATTTATCGTGCCTTCGCCGCTTTGCATGCGAATACTGCGAATGGCCGGTTCGATCACCTCGGCCGCCAGCAGGGGATCACCTTCACAGCCCTGGCCAAAACTGACGACGCTCTGTCTCACACGCCGGATATGCGCCAGCGCCACTTCTGCAATTTCCGGCGGCGACGGCGTGAAGGCAATGCGGTCCTGGCTATGGGGAATATCGCTGTTTTTCTGAAGCGACAGGCACCCCATACAACGGGCATTACACTGTTTAGCTGTCGGCAGGGGTGCCTCGTAGCGGCCCAGAAAGAAATTTTTTCCAGCCGGGCAGCCGTAGGTCAGGGCACATTTTTCAAGGTGCGCCCGCAGGCGGTTGTCCGGCATCTGCCTGCGCATCCGCTCGACTCCGACCACAACATCTTTGCGCTGCATACGCCTGAGGTCCTGACGCGGTTCGGCATCTACCAGTACGACAGCAGACCGAAAGCTTTCTTTGTGCCAGCCGACGGCTCCGTAAGAAAACAATGGCAGGGTCTGCGCCTTCTTCGTTTCGCGATAGGCACAGACGCGGGTAAGGACATAGCCCGGCGAATTGAAAGCTGCTACCGGGAAAATGTTTTCTCCCGGTGTATACGGATTTTTTCTCAATGTTTCCAGCCGGCCGGTTTTGATATTCAGCAGAACAGGTTTTCGATCGGGCAGATACATCAGTTCACTGCCGTGAGGCATGCGGCAGGTTAGGTCCTTGGACAGGGGTTCCAACAATGGCCCTGCCATACCTACGGCGGCATAACCATCCAACTCAAATATCTCACCGGCCTGATTGGCAACCAGCGCGGTGAGCAGAGAGGTTTTTGTCTGATGCGGTTTTTTAGATACCAAATTTCCTCCAACATCAGCTGTGACCAAAATGAATAGACTCTTTTTAAATATTCTTCTAACAAAATATTTTCGCCACCAAGACACCAAGACACGAAGTTTAATTATAAAAAACACTAATTTTTTTGTGTCTTGGTGCCTTTGTGGCTATACTTTCCGGTTTACCCGGGTTGGGTAAAAATCGTTTCGATACCATTTAGTCCAGTCGTGGTTTTATCGCAAGGAACATTTTTTGTAATTGCCCCAAACAATGATTAATATCAGTTCTGACATGGTTTGCATGGGTATGTGAATTTTAGTTCTTTTGATCTAAATCTAGATATCGTTGATTGGTTGATTAGTTGATTGGTTAAGTGGTTGTAAATATGGATTTATCCCATATTTGCAAAATAATTGGACGCTTCATGTTTCAAAAGAAAAAACAATTAGGACACAGATGACCACGGATTATCACGGATTAAAAAGAAAGTTTGTTTCGCCTTTGGCGAGAAAAGACACATAGCAAGCAGACAGCTATGTATGTCTGGACATGGTTCCGCCGCCAGGCGTTTTGTACTAATCTGCGGTTATCTGTGCAAATCTGTGTCCCCAAAATCTTTAAACAACAATCGTAACATTCTCAAATTATGACTATAATTTACCTAATCAACCAGTCAACCAATAAACTATTCAACGAGGTCTGAAGTAAACGTTTCCCAGGTCAAAGGCCTTCTATTATGTGGACGGAATTACAGAATTTAAAAGAATCAACTGCAAGCCGGCGATAAAATATTGTTATATACGGATGGCCTCATTGAAAATCGCAACTCGGCCGGAGCATTTTTTGGCAAGCAGCGATTTTATGATATTTTAAAAAAAAACCGGCACCAACCGGTTCAGAAAATAGTGGAGACCGTATACGCAAGGGTTAAAGAATTCCGTCAAAAGGCAAAACCTGAAGACGACGTAAGTATTTTGGGCGTGGAGTATTGCGGGAAGGCCGCGATCCACTAAGGCATATCAGTCTTGCTGAATATAAGCCCCTCATGTCTTTTAATGAACAGCATGCTGTAGGTTACTGCTTGAGGTGTCAGTGTTCAGGTTTCAGGATTTAGCGATTCGCCTTCCTGACGCCCGAAATCTCATATGAAACTACATGGAATGACGAATGATGATTGACGATTGACGAATTGTGGATGTCGCTTCGCTCCGCTCTTTTTAACAAATAAAATAGATGGAATTCCAATATTAGTAATCAAGTATCCAGCATCCAGCCTCTCGCCTCCAATCTCCGACAATACAGGATTTTTCATTGTTACTCTCTGTGTTCTCAGCGATCTCCGCGGTGATTCGTTGGCTTTTAGCCTTGAGCTTTGAGCTTTTATTTGCCTCCAACGGCTGAAGAGCCTAAATCCAGCATCGAGTATCGAGCATCCAGTATCCAGTATCGAGCTTACTCCGCCAGATACAGTACACACCGTGAATTTCGGCCGTCCACTTTCAAAATCAAAGGGCTGCTAAACTCAACATGAGCAACATAATTTGTTTCTTTGACCACCGGAAGCGATGTTAGCCAGCTCCAGTCCAAAAAATCTTCCTTGTTATCCGATACCATAACATAGTTGATGCCCAGCGTTGATATGTTGTGGAAAAAGTGTGACCCCTGCGATGGTTCTGCTTTCAAATCCGGAGAGGAGGTTTCGATCATTGCGCCGACCCCGCAAATTTCGGCCCAGCTCACCGGAATTCCCAACCAGCGATCCGCCGACCCCCATCTACCCGGACCGATCAGAATATACTTTTTTCCCTGCCGCAACAGACTGGAGTTCAGCTCACCGATCTCTCGCGCGATATCAGGCGTCCGAACGGCATCGAAGGTATCCGGTTTCACATAGAGGATGTCCGCAATATCAGTTTTTTCAGCATTGCCCAGCGCGTGGAAGGAGTGGCAGAACGCTCTGGCAACGTCTGCCTGGCTGATTTCAACCTGCCCAAGCTCCGCCCTGGCGGTCATCGGTCTGAGCTGCAAAAGTGCAAATTCCGGCTTGCAATCCTTGTTCTGTGGCCAATTGACTGAAAACTCAAGTTCCACCGGACATCCCATCCCCTCCTGACCCACCTGCAAAACATCTGCAAGCAGATCGGCCAGGGGTAACAAATCATATTTGAGTACTTGAGAAAAGGTGAGAACCCGGTGCCCGGGTATGTGGGTGGTATCGCGCATTCGGTGCTCTTCCGGGATGTAGGTACTGGCAAGCAGTTTCATCGGAGGGTCCTCGGTGACATCGTCGACCTCACGTTTTGCAAGATTGGCATCTTCATTGATTCCAAGTTCAGGATAGGGACCGCCCATTTTCAGTGAAAAGAAAAATCGCTGGGAATTTTCCAGGATATCATCTACGGTGGTCCTCTGGGGCAGAATCTGCGGATATTTCGGAGAAAACCGCAGGGCCTTTTCTCCTTCCATCACGGTTTTTCCTAAACCCATGGCAATTGTGGCAATTCCTTCCTCCGGTTGCATTTTGGAAAAGGGATAGTAATTATGCGATTGGGCAACTCCAGAGATAGCCGGATAGAAATAATCACCGTATCTTTCGCCAACGAGCTGTTGAATGATAACCGCCATCTTCTCTTCTTCCGTACGCTGCCCAACCCGCCTTGAAAACGCCCTGGGGCTTTGAAAATAAGTGGAGGCATACACCAGCTTGATGGCGTTTATCAGTTGCAACAATCTCGTATCGAGATCGGGATGATCGTTGGGGACCATATATGTTCGATAAAGACCGGCATATGCGCGAAATTGTGCGTCTTCCAAAAGGCTGGAAGAGCGCACGGCCAATGGATAGGTTATTTTTGCCAAATAGGCCTTCAAATCGTCGGCGATCCACTGGGGAAAGGCAGCTTTGCAAAACGTTTGCGCAATCTCTTCATCGGGAGCATCCGACTTTGAAAGCCCCTTCAGATTATTTTCCTCAACAAAGGCTTCAAATCCTTCGGTGGTGATCACCATGGCCTGGGGGACAAAAATGTTTATATCTTCAAATTTTTGATGAATGGCCGGAAGCCGCTTAAGCAAGTTAGATACAAAGGCCAGTCCCCGCGCCTTTCCCCCAAGGGAGCCTGTACCGATCTTAAAAAATTCCGTGTCAAGATCAAATTCAGCGGCCTCAAAGTTTACCACCACGCCTTTTTGGCGCCTACTGCGCCGGGCCTTGATGATAGAAATGAGATACTGCCGGTGCTTGTCAACGCTGGAAAAATCATCTTCTCTTATCGGTCTTACCTTGGAGGCCAGCATGATTTCCGTGCGGGCAAAAAGCCATCGGGAAAGATCATTGCGACTGGCATGATGCACGAATGAATCATCCGGAATTTCATGAAGAAGCCTTTCAAAAGCGCGCGTGTTGGACGCCCGGGCAATTTCGCGGCCATCCGGCTTGCGAAAAATGAAATCTCCAAAGCAAAGCTGTTCCAGGAAAAAGGAACGCACCTCCGAGATTAACGAAGGTGAATTTTTATCAACAAAAAAAGCAGGAATCTTAGCCGCTTTTGCAGCATTGGATGATTCCGAGCTGGTGAGCAAAAGGGGTATGTCGAAGCGTTCCTTTTTTATTTTGGAAAGAAAGGCCACGCCGGCATTTTCATCCAATTTATCGTTTCGCGGAAAGCGCACATCTGAAATAACGCCGAGCACATAAGGTTCATACCGTTCGTACAGACCGTTGGCTTCTTCGTAATTTCTGGCCACCAGGATTTTCGGTCGGGCGCGCATGGTTAGCAGGCGGTGTTCTTCATTGAGGCCTTCCTCCAGCACCGCCTGAGTCTGAGACACCAACTCCCGGTAAAGGACGGGCAGCAGGGTAGATATGTAAATCGGAGAATCTTCGACATAAAGAATGACCCTGATGCCGGCTGATTCCGTGTCGTGGGCAACGTTGACCGAATCCTCCGCGCTTTTAACCAGGGCAACCAGAATATCCGTATCGCCCGACCACACAAACGTACGGTCAATTCCGGGGGGTTGGGTAAACACCCGGCTGGATTCCTCTGAAGGTATTGCACTGTGGGTTAACAAGATCACCGGCAGGTCCGTATCCTTATTTTTTATTTTCCGTCCCAGCATGAAGGCATCCATATCGGCCAGATGGAGCATGGTAATAACCAGATCAAATTTTTTTTTGTCTAGTGCTGCCAGGGCTTCCCCGGCTGTGGCAACCCAGGTAAAGCGGGGCGGGTTGCTGAGATTCAACCCACGGTATTCATGAATGATTCTCTCGGAAAGGCGGCAGTCTTCCTCCATAATCCAGGCATCATAAGGGGTGGAAACCAGCAGGATATCTCTGACCTTATTGGCCATCAATTCATGAAAAACTTTAAAATGAGGATCAAAATCATCGGAAAAACTTTCGATTTCTAAAGTCATGCGAATTTGTCCTTTTAGCTCATTTTAGTTCATTTCTAATTTTAGTTCATTTACTTGATTAAAAATAAATCCCTTTGAAATTCAAAGAAAAATTTTGCTCTGATATTGTTACAAAGCGAAACTTATTCAAACCACATATTGCCAAAAATCTCAATGAATTTGAACGCGTGTTTTGATTTGACAAAAAATATGACCATGGTATTATGACCATGTCATATAAATAATAGAACTAAGTTGAGAAGTTGAGAGCTTCAAGTTTCAACGTTCCGGGTTGAAAAAGTACAGTCTAATCCTATCATAGGGATTCTGTCTTCATCTGCTTATAAACCCGTTTCACTCGATGGGATTAGACGGGAATTCCAAATTTTGATTAATATTGTGAGCAGCAACCCTTGGTTGTAACCTTTAAACCTTGAATCCCAAACCTGGAACTCTCAGTAAGGGATAAAATAAATTGAGGAAGCCGGCATGGAGCAAATGATTTCAAAATCAAAGTTCAAGCCCCGCGCGTTGCATTATTTCCGTGAAATTGAGAGGACTGGACGGGGATTGATTATCTGCGATCGCGGCAAACCGGTTTTAAAAATTGTGCCTTATGCAGAAGATCCCGAAGAGGCCTTGAAGGCCCTTCGCAATACTGTTATTAAATATGAGGATCCAAGTGAGCCGGTCGGACTGGAAGATTGGGAAGCGTTAAAGTGATTGTGCTGGATACGCATACCTGGATATGGTTTATCAGTAAGCCGGAGGTTCTGTCAAAGAGAGCGACAAAAACGGTGTCCGCGGCTGTGAAGGAGAAAAGTGTTTTAATTTCATCAATAAGTGCTTGGGAAGTCGCTCTTCTGGTTTTAAAAAAGAGATTGAAGCTTTCGCTGGATGTAACCGATTGGATAGCAAAATCTGAAAATCTGCCGTTTATTCAATTCGTATCGGTCTCAAACTCCATCGCAATTAAATCGGTAAACTTACCCCAGCCGCTTCACCCGGATCCTGCGGACCGAATCATTATAGCTACCGCGCTGTCGGCGGGAGCTCCTTTGATCACCAAAGATAAAAAATTATTAGATTATCCGCATGTTAAAACAATCTGGTAAAATCGAGAGGATCACATATTGGACATCTGGATGACGCTGAGAAAGGCCCGGGACTTATTTCCTGATAAGGTGGCCGTCGTGGACGGTGATCGCCCGTTCACCTATGCCCGGATAGGTGAACACGTTGATTCACTGGCACGCTTTTTCCAGGCCAGAGCTATCCAATCCCAAGACCGCATCTCCATTCTCGAAGTCAACTCCGCCGCGTTTTTGGAAACCTATTATGCGGCCGCTGGAATCGGCGCAATTTTAAATCCGCTGAACTATCGCCTGGCACCGAAAGAAATTGCATACATTTTGCGAGATTCCGGCTCCCGATGGCTGGTGACCGGATCCCGTTTCATGTCCTTGGTAAAAGGGATTCTAATGGAAGATACACCGTTGGAGGGAATTCTCTGGATCGGAGATTCACCCTCCTTTCCTGAGGGGATCACATGTTACGAATATGAAAATGCCATTCACGACCATGCAGGTATTTTCAAACCCGCAGCAATTCGTGAAGATGATGTTGCCCATCTTTACTATACCAGCGGCACCACCGGACGCCCCAAAGGCGTGATGCTAACTCATAAGAACGTTTGCCTACATGCCCTGGGGACCATAGCCGAACTAAAACTCACGGATAGCGATATCTGGGGCCATATTGCCCCCATGTTTCACCTGGCCGATGCTTGGGCCGCGTTCGCCATTACCTGGGTGGGCGGCTGCCACGTGATGGTGGCCCAGTTTGAGGCTGAGGCGGTGATGGCCGCTATTGAGAAAGAACGCATCACTCTGAGCAACATGATCCCCACCATGCTTAATCTGATGATCAAGCATCCAAAGGTCGGTGAGTTTGATTTTTCAAGTCTGCGGGTGATTCTAAGCGGCGGCGCACCCATTGCCCCGGAAGTTGTCCGAAGTATCATGGACGCATTAAGCTGTGATTACATTCAGACCTATGGCATGACCGAGACCAGCCCTTACCTGACTTTTAGCATTATAAAGCAGCATTTGCAAAACCTGCCGCCGGAAGATCAATTTAAATACAAGGCCAAGACCGGTCGCCCATTTATGGGGGTGGACCTCAAGGTGGTGGACGAGAATGGAAACCCCGTGTCAGCCGATGAAAAGCAAGTCGGTGAAATCTGGGTGCGCGGTGATACCGTTACCCCCGGATACTGGAACCTGGAGAAAGAAACCGAAGAGGCATTTTCCAATGGATGGCTTCGCACCGGAGATCTGGCGGTTGTCGATACCGAAGGGTATGTCAACATCGTGGACCGGAAAAAGGACATGATCGTCACCGGCGGGGAGAACGTGTATTCAACGGAAGTAGAAAATGTGCTTTATTTGCACCCCAAGGTGCTCGAAGCCGCCGTGTTTAGCGTGCCGGATGAAAAGTGGGGTGAGGCGGTAGCGGCAGCCGTGGTGCTCAAGGAAAACGAATCCGCCACCGAAACGGAAATTATCGGCTTCTGCAAACAGCACCAGGCATCATACAAAGCGCCGAAATCCGTCGTCTTTTTGGACGAACTCCCCAAAACAGGTTCGGGGAAAATTTACAAAAAAGCACTGCGTGATCCTCATTGGAAATAAATTGGCTTAACCTTCGAAAGCTTTGCTGCTAATGCATCCCCGAATTACAATAAATTAATTTGACAGCAGCAGAACTTATGCCAATTTATATAAATTGATCTTATCGACAAGTTTCCATCTTATTTTTGATATAATCATAAAAAAACTAAAAAATTATTGACAATATCATAAGTTGCGTTTAAGCAAATCCAATGCTCTTATAAAAAGAAGGAGATTTGTCAATGAATCAAAAGAACTGGGAAATACATAATCCTTCCGGAAGCAAACGCGTCATTGTCACCAAAAAATTACCGGGCATGCGCTGGCTGGACATCCTGACCCGTGCCGGATGCAAGGTCGAAATCTGTACCTCCGATGAAGTGCTTAGCGTTGATGATATTAAAGCTGCCATGGGGTCTCAGTGTGATGGCGTCCTTGGACAACTGACGGAAGACTGGGGAGATGAGCTTTTCCAAGCACTCAAGGCCGCCGGTGCCACGGCATACAGCAATGTTGCCGTGGGTTATGACAATGTCGATGTGGACGCCGCCACCCGGCACGGCATCCCGATGGGAAATACTCCGGGGGTATTAACGGAAACCACGGCACAAATGGCGGTGACACTGACCTTTGCAGCAGCCCGGCGGACCGGTGAGGCCGAACGCTTTCTGCGGGCAGGTAAATACAAAGGCTGGCTGATGACGCTTTTTCTGGGAGAGCTGTTGTGGCACAAGACCGTCGGTGTAATCGGCGCCGGGCGCATCGGAGCAACCTATGCCCGTATGATGGTTGAAGGCCACAAAATGAATCTTCTCTATCATGATATCTACCCGAATAAGGATCTTGAGAATTATATAACCGCATACGGGGATTTTCTCAAATCCCGCGGAGAAGCGCCGGTATCCTGCAGGCACGTTGAAAATCTCGAGGATCTGTTGCGCGAAGCGGACTGTGTCAGCGTACACACCGTGCTGGATGAATCCACCCACCACCTGATAAATGCAGAGCGGCTGGCGATGATGAAGGAAAACGCCGTTTTAGTCAATACCAGCCGCGGGCCGGTGGTTGATGAAGCCGCACTGGTTTCCCATTGTCGCAAACATCCGGATTTTCGGGCCGGTCTTGATGTATTCGAAGATGAACCGAGCTTAAAACCAGGATTGAATGAACTTGACAATGTCGTCATCGTCCCTCACATTGCCTCGGCAACCCGCTGGACACGCGAGGGTATGGCCACGCTGGCAGCCTGCAATGTCGCCGGCATACTGTCCGGTTACCCGGCCTGGAACCAACCGGATATTCTGTCTTTTTTGGAAGGAGAATCACCCAAGGCGGCGCCCAGCATCGTCAATGCGAAAGAGTTGGGGATTCCG
>CALZJV010000010.1 GCA_945787595.1 uncultured Desulfobacterales bacterium
CCTGTTTTGATGGAGGCCCAGGGTAATTCGTTTAAAATTGGCGACAAAGTTATGCACCTAATAAATAATTACCAAAAGGAAGTGTATAACGGAGATATCGGGATAATTTGCAGTATTGACCGACAAAAACAAGAGCTTTCGGTGGATTATTACGGCAGAACCGTGTCTTACGCAGCCGAGGAACTCGATCAGGTTACTACTGCCTATGCGATTTCGGTACACAAGTCCCAGGGATCTGAATATCCGGCCGTTATTTTACCGCTGGTGACCCAACATTATATCCTGTTACAGAGAAATCTATTGTATACAGCCATGACGAGAGGCCAAAAATTAGTCGTCCTTATCGGCACCAAGAAAGCCATGCACATTGCCTTGAAAAATGACAAACCACATCGGCGCCTTTCAAGTCTGGCTGTTAGGCTTGGTTCAAATACTTGATACATCCATTACGAATGTCAAATGTCGATTGACGAATGTTAAATTTAGGAATTCTTTCTATTTTATATGTTAAAAAGAGCAGAGCGAAGCCTCCGGCTCGTAGGGGTTGTAGCGCCTACGCCTCGGAGAGCGACATCCACAATTCGTCAATCTTCATTCGTCATTCCATGAAGTTTCATAAGAGAGGCTCCTGGATAAGAAGTTTTGGATTCTTACACTTATGTATGCCTTCTGAAAGAAGGCAACCCTGAACGCTGAACCTTTGAACCCTGAACCTTTTCGGAATCATGAATCCGTATCGTGGGAGGCCGGCATTGGAAGTTTAAAGAACTGGATTCCTTCTTCTTTGAGGGTTTTTTCTTCTTCTTTGGTACTTACGCCCCGGATGTTGCGGGGTTCAGCGGCACCATAATGGATTTTCAAGGCTTCTTTCGCAAAATTACAGCCAACGTCATCGAAGTTTTTCTCAACAAATTCAACGGCCTCTTTTCCAATTTTGGCCAGGGCGGCTTCTTCAGGTGAAAGGGCCTTGGGTTTGAAAGTTTGGGAAGATTTTATGGCAAATGTGGAAGGCACATTGTCCACGGAGGTATCGTTGCAAATCGGACAGGTGATCAGGCCTTTCTTTTTCTGGCCAAGGTAGGCCTTGCGGTCTTCAAACCAACCTTCAAAAGAATGGCCATTGATGCATTGTAAATCATACGCAATCATACGGGTTAAACCATCCTAATCGAATTTTTAAAGGGGCATAATTCCGGAACTATTAGAATTCATAATAAATTAAGATAAATACATGAGAATCGGCATAAGAATATCATATGCGCCAACATTTTTAAAGACAATGTTGACATAATTTGCTATTTTAACAAAATGTTGTAAAATATTATATTAAGGAAAATTCGTCAACATTTATCAGGGAGTGTAGCGGTTATGAAAATCCTGCTTAAACGAATCGTGTTTATCGGAATTTGTCTGATGTGTTCTTCTACAGTTGGCTTTGCTGAAACCAGGTATGTGACGGATTTGTTGAAGTTGCCGTTGCGAACCGGTCCGAGCACGGAATATAAGATCCTGGCTCTGGTTGTATCAGGTCAACAGTTAGAGGTCGTTGAACCAGGAGAAAACTGGTCGATGGTGAGACTTGACAACGGAAAAGAGGGCTATGTTTTGAACAGGTATCTGGTCGCCCAACCGACCAGCGCCGTTAGACTGGAACAATTGCAAAGCAAATATGAAGCCTTGAGACAGCAGGCAACCGCCCTGATTGAGGAAAATAACCGTTTTAAAGAAGAAAACCAAACATTCAAATCTTCCTTGGACAGCAACGAAAAAGCGCTCACCAAGCTGGACACTGACTACAAGGAGCTAAAGGCCAGCGCAGCTGAGTTTTTGAATCTTAAAAAAAAATACCAGGAAGTCAGTACCCAGCTTGCCGAAAAAACAAAAATAGCCAGCGCGTTGGACAAGGAATTGCGCGGACTTGAAATGAATCAATATATCAAATGGTTTTTAGCCGGCTCCGGTGTACTCCTGGTGGGTTTTATCATCGGATTTTCCGCTAAACGGGGGCGTCGACGTCCGTCACTGATGTAATTATCCGGAAATTCTGCAACGGTCTTCTCAATTGACATGGGTAAAAGATTAATTCACACATAAGGAGAAGAGGGCAACTTCAAAAAAAATTGATGACGATAACAGGAACACAGATGCTAATTAATCAATTGGTGATTTTATTCGTCCTCCTCTTGCTCTCCGGGTTTTTTTCCTCCGCCGAAACTGCTCTATTTTCCATTAGCAAGGCCAAAGCCGTTCATCTCGCAAAAGAGAAGGGACTGGTAAATTCGCTGATCAAAAAAATGAAAGACGACCATCACCGGTTGCTTTCCACGATTCTTATCGGCAACAATATTGTAAATGTCGGCGCCTCGGCACTGGCCACCGCAGTGACCATTAAGCTGGTTTCTCACAATGCTGTCGGGATTGCCACCGGCATCATGACTTTGCTTATTCTGATCTTTGGCGAAATTTTTCCTAAATCAATCGCCACCAGAAACAATATACTCATAGCCAGACTGGTCATCATTCCATTGTACTGGCTGTCGATTCTATTTGCTCCGATAATCTTCCTGTTGAACTTCATCCCCAAACTGACCGGCAGAGTTCGGAAAAAAGCACACGTGACCGAAGAAGAGTTGATGACCTTTGTTGAAGTGGTCGAGGAAGAAGGGGGGATTGAAGAAGAAGAAAAAGAACTTATCCATAACATCTTTGAATTTGATGATACCAGTGCATCGGAAATCATGACACCCCGCGCGGATATGTTTGTTATCAATGCAGATGAGAAACTGGATCTTGAGGAAATCATCCGATCCGGCTTTACCCGGATTCCAGTCATCGAGGAAGATATCGATCATGTCATCGGAATTTTAAATGTTAAAGATCTATTCATGCACCAGGTAACTTCATCAGCCCAGGCAGAAGCCCGCAGCATCATGCGCGAGCCCTATTTTGTACCGGAAAATAAAAAGTTAGATAATTTGCTGCAACAGTTTAAAAGGGGAAAACACCACATGGCCGTCGTGGTGGATGAGCACGGTGGCGTGTCCGGTCTGATAACCTTGGAAGATGCGCTGGAAGAAATAGTTGGTGAAATTATCGATGAGACCGACAAGTTTGAGGCCCATATCGTCAAGCTTGCTGAAAACGAATGGATGGTATTGGGCAAATCAGAAATCGATGATGTCAATGAAAAACTACAAATGAATATTCCTGATACCAAGGAATATGATACTTTTTCCGGCTTTGTTCTGGACCAGATTGGCAGAATCCCCAAGGAAAAAGAAGAAATTCGCAACGGAGATTTTATCATTACGGTTAAGGAGATGGATGGAACGAGGATCAAAGAATATATTGTTAAATATAAGAAAGAAATTATGCCCCAGGAAGCTGAAGATCCATCATGAGGTTGATAGCTTTTGGCTTCAATGAAAAAAGGCAGAGCCTCCGGCTTTGCCTTCATTGATTTTGGATGAAAAAAAGCTAGGTTTGACTTAAAAACCGTTTAAACTGCACACCGAATCCATCCGATCCGACCCAAATAATTTTACTCATAGACCGAATCGGGATCTCAAAATTCGGAATAAAAAAGCTCTGAGAAATCTCCTGGTTCACCGGAAACAAGGGCTGATTTGCAATATATGCCCCGCCGGGACTGATATTTTCCATGGTACCCTTGTGCAACCGGTTATTGACAGTGTATTCGGTGATAATTGAACACGGTGTGCGGGGTTGTTTTCTCTGATCCCTGTCATCCCAGTTATTCAAAATCCTCGCTAGCATCCGTTGGTCGTCTATTGTCAGATGATCGATGAGTTGGTTAAGATGCCGGGAATCTGCTGTAGAATTGAAATTATCTTTGGAGGAATCCATTAATAACCTCCTGATTGATTTAATTGGATGTCTTCTTAGGCAAACTCAAGGTTGAGGGTTCTCCAGGAAATGAAGCTCACAATTGCCGGTCATTGATCGGTTCGCCCAACCATCAAAAATAAGCATTGCGCAGAATCAGTCAAGCGGCAGAGTTTGGAATGCGGAATGGGAATGCGGAAGGGGGAATGTGGAATGGGGATGGCGGAATGGGGAATGCGGAATGGGGATGGCGGAATGGGGAATGCGGAATGGTCAGAACACATCTTGTTTTAGGTGTCAGAGGACAGAAAACAGATAACAGAAGACAGAAGACAGATAACAGAGGGCCGATGATAGAGGACAGAGTTCAGCTGACATAATACAGATTACAGATGCCGGAAATGAGAATGCAGGGATAGCTTATTCCTGCTGCTTCTTGAATCCTCTTACACATTCCATTGAGTGATGTCTTATGCCCATTGCTCCATGTCCTTTTTGCCCGCAACCCGAAACTCGCAACCCGCAATCAGCATCCTGCCACTAGTCAGAGTTCCTCCGGCATAAAAGCAACTACATCTTCAATTTCAGTTGCGTCGCAAAACAGCATTATCAGACGGTCGAGTCCCAGCGCATTGCCGCCGGCATCCGGCATGTCTGCTAAAGCTTCTAAGAATTTTTGTGGCATCGGATAATCCGGATGGCCAAAGAATTTACGAAGTCGCTGCTCTTTTTCGAAACGGGCTTTCTGCTCGGCAGGATCGGTCAGTTCACTGAAGCCATTACAAAGCTCCATTCCAGCGATATAAAGCTCAAAGCGTTCGGCCAGTAAATTATTTTGGGGTTTTAGTCTTGCCAGAGCCCCGCAGGGTGCCGGATAGTCATAAAGAAAGAGCGGTATCGGTGATCCCAGGTTTGGTTCAATTTCGTTTGCCATAACTTCATCAAAGCAATTTGTTTCAAGCGCCTTTTCCATTGCCAATGATGCATATTGATGAAATGCTGCAGTCACCGACAAGCGCATCCAGGGAGTATCCAGATGTATTTCCTGACCCCCATAACTAATTTTATTGTTGCCGTTTATGAGGCGGGTGACCGAGCAGATAAGGTCTTCACATTCATCCATGATATTCATGTAGTTGCAATCGGAGCTGTACCATTCCAGCATGGTGAGCTCCGGGAGGTGTTTGGCGCCCCTTTCTTTATGTCGAAAACATTTGCAGATTTGAAAAATCCGGGAAAAACCTGCAGCCAGCAGTTGCTTCATGCACAACTCTGGTGAGGTTTGCAGAAACCAATCATCGGTGATGACGGCATTGATGTGAGCTTCGGGGACCGGAGCCGGAATGCGGATGGGGGTCTCAATTTCGAGATATTCCCGATCAATAAAAAAGCTGCGGATTGCCTGGATGATCCGGGCGCGCAGTTGGAGATTTCTCTTTATTTGAGATTGTCTATAATTCTTCAATTCTTTTTTCTAAATATTTATCTTCCGTGCGGTCCTGAAGAAAGATCATGTCGAATTGTCCGGTATCTGCTGTGTCGTACCAGCGATAACCGATTTCTTTGCATTTACTGCAGGCGTTGCGAGGAATGTGACCGGCAAGGATATGCATACCGCGGTCTGAGGATGAATCAATACGCAGGGCACCGGCGCAATCAGGACAAATCTGAATCTGTTCTGACTGGGACTCCCGGATACTGTCGGTATCATAATATAGGTTGCGTGTGCGGCGCTGAGGGGCCGGTGTCTCCATGAGTTGATCTTTTATGTTTTCCCTCTGCTGCCAGATCGTGAGCGTAACTTCACCGACTTTTTCGATCGCGTCGGCTACCGACGGAGTCTGCCGGATACTTGCCGGATGGTAGTCCGGCTCTTTTACCTTGCTGTAATCCACGCCTGCCATGGCCAGGATGATGCCTACATTGACATAGGGTAACGCACCTTCAATGGAATAGCCGCCTTCCAGTACGGCAATATCCGGCTGCAGCATGGCTGTCAGGTCGGCGTAGCCCTGGGCTGAAAAATTCATATTGGTGATCGGGTCGCTGTAATGGTTGTCCTGACCGGCGGAGTTGATGATGAGGTCCGGTTTATAATCTTTTAGAATCGGCATGACAATGTTTTTTACGGCATATAGAAAGCCTTCTTCGGATGTGTTCGGCGGCAGCGGAATATTAAGTGTTTTTCCAACCGCGTTGATGCCTCCCAGTTCTTGCGGAAATCCCGAGCCGGGATACAGTGTCCTCCCATCCTGGTGAATCGAAATAAAGAGGGTGTCCGGGTCATGCCAGTAGATATCCTGGGTGCCGTCACCATGGTGACAATCCGTGTCAACAATGGCGACCCTGTCGATGGCGTAGGCTTGGCGGAGATATTCAATCATGACGGCTTCGATATTGATATTGCAAAACCCCCTGGCACCATGGACAATTCGCATGGCGTGATGTCCCGGTGGTCTGACGAGGGCAAAGCCTCGGTCAATCTGTCCGTCGAGTACAGCCATGCCGATGGTTTTGGCTCCACCGGCACTGATGAAATGAGATTCAGTGGTAACGCGCCCTACGTCTGGTACACAAAAATGAACCCGCTGAATGTCCATTAAGGTAACCGGATCCGGTTTTAATTCTATCACCCCGTCAATATCAAAGAGTCCTTCCTCAAATACCTGATCCTGAGTATAGAGCAAACGTTCTTCTCTTTCAGGATGTGTCGGACTGATGGCCCAATCGAAGGCGGGAAAGAATACGAGACCGGTTTTGTGTTTTGCTTTCAACATTAGGTGCTATCGATCTCCGTTTAATTTTTTTATGGCCTTTTACTGCTTTATTGACATTGGTAAATTCGAAATTCGAATCCCGAAATTGGAAACAAATTCAAAATCCTAAATTAAAATGATCAAAACAAGAGATTGAGATTTTTGTCATTCGATATTCGAATTTGTTTCGGATTTATAGTTTGTTCTGGATAAATGGTTATAACGAAAAATCAGTCCCATCTATTGTGACAGATTGGCAATGATCTGATCGTACCCATGAATCAATCCCGGCGTGATCTGCACTTTGATGCGGATGTTTTTCCCGGTGGTATTGAATCCGCGCACCATGTTAAACTCCAAGCTTTCAAGCACTTCCATTTCTAGATAGTCGGCATTGGCGCCCCGTTTAATGGCTTTGGCTTTCAGCAATTCAAAGGCTTGGTGGATGGCCGCATCTGTGTCGAATCCGTAATCGATGGTTTGTCTGAAATTTTCTGCCGGCGCCTGGGCGATCCCTCTTTCGGTGTCGGCAAAAAAAGTGACTTCGCAGGTGGTGCGGGCCAGGGCCGCGCCGATAGCATTGGCGACTTTCCATTTGGGCACAACCCGCACGCGATAATCCGAAACGTTTTCCAGGTACTTGGCAAAATATGGGGCCGGACCGCCTAAAACCAAGATCGATTTAGGCTGCACGACATATCCTTCCTGAAGTTCATGGACTGTGTACACCGGTTTGCTGTTGATTCGGTAGATCAGTTGCCGGGCGGCGGATAATATTTTTTTGCAGGTGACATCGAGGATTTCAGCGGCCAAGGATTTGACTGAGAAACCAAGAGCACCGGCCAGAGGCTGGATTCCCTTGACTGCTTTTTCCCGGCTGCCATCGGTAATATTTTCCAGAATAAAAAGCGCATCCGTTGGCGTCGGCACCAATCCCCCATAGGCCATTGCCGGGCCCAGTCTGTCGGGGCCGATCTTCAATTTGCCGTTGCTTACCCTGACAGCACTGTCTCCGCCCAGGCCGATGGAAAGGATTTCAAGGGATCGGATCAGTGTTTTATACCTGCCCAGCTCGATTCCGAGCGGATCCAGCACCGGTGACCGGTTGATAAGGACCGCCATATCGGTGGTTGTGCCTCCGATATCCATAACCAGGGTATCTTCTTTTTTGGGACCGAAGGCCACGGCGCCCATGGCACTGGCGGCCGGACCGGAAAGAATCGTTTGGGCGGGGTGCTCGATTGTGGAAGTGTATCTCATATTACCGCCGTCCGCTTTTAGTAGGCGGATGGGCAGCTTTAGTCCTTTGGCTTCCAGGGATTTTTCCACCGCATGGTAAAATTCTTTGTGGATCGGATAAACCGATGCATTTAAAAATGTGGTTGCAATTCGGCGCGGAAAATTTAAATTTCCCGATATGCGATGACCCATGAAAACTTTTTCAAAAGCTGTTTTTAATATTTTGCCGATTTCCAATTCGTGGGACGGATTGCGAACGGAAAATTTACCCACCACGCCAACATGTTTGATTCCTTCTTTCTTTAAATTAGCGCTGATTCCTTTGATCTCAGCGGGATCGATCGGTTCTATTTCGCTGCCCCTGTGATCAATAGAGCCTGCGACCGCAAAATAATTGGAGTTGGTGCGATAAAATTCTGGATCGATGCCGGGGCCTGCGGCAACAATCATACCTACCGGTTGAGTTTTATTTTGAGCGATGGCGTTGGTGGTCAGCGTGGTGCTCAAGACAATGCGGTTAATTTTCTGGGAGTCTTGGCCCCGTGTTATTGCCGTTAATCCCATTAAAACGGAATTAAACAGATCCGACGGATTGGTGGGAACTTTTATCTCTTTTATGAGCCCATTCCTGTCGACAAGGACTACATCGGTGTGAGTACCGCCTACGTCTAAGCCTATAATCATGGGTGTCATCCTCTTAACGTTTATAATATTAACGAATCGTTTATATTTTGCAATAAAAAACGATCAGTCATTTTAATTTGCAGAATGAGGAAGACACGAAATAATGTAAAAGTTAAACCAGACACGAAGGCACAAATAAAGGAATATGTAGTTTAAACTTTTGTCAAAAAGGGGAAGCTGTTGCTGAAAAAAAATATAGATGTGGAATTTAATTTACGCAGGGTATTAGAGCCGGGTAAGCGTCTAGGTTCTTTTATTGGTTTTCTGGCAGTAGCGGCTTAGTGGCTGAACTATTACATTTTGCCTAACGTTGTGATAGGCTAAAGTTTGAATGGGGCAATATGATTTTAATTTCTACCCGATGATTCATCTCTTCTCCAATGTTAGCATCGTTGCTTTCTATTAGATATTGCGCCCCCAGATCTATGGTTTTAATTCTTGCTGCAATTATCCCATAGTTAACTAAATAGTTTTTTACAAGATTTGCTCTGACTGTGGAAAGCTTTTTATTGCGCCAGAAATTACCATGAGAATCTGTATGACTTTCAATAATAATTTCAGAGTTTGGATGATCTTTAATCGACACTGCCAATCTATCCAGAGTTTCAAGACTTTTTTGGGTGAACTCTTGTGAGACATTTTGGAAATAAATTATGTAGCTTTGGCGCAATACGTTTTTGCTGCCGGTTATCTTTTTAACATTTTTTTCAATTTTATTTTGCCCTGATGACCCACCGACCGGATCTTTATCGGCAGACCGGAGTTCCTTTTTCGTATGATTAATTTTTTCCTCATATTGCCGATAGTTCCGGAATGCCTCTTCTGATGTCGTCGGAAATTGAGAATGATTTGGGTATAAATAATAAATTGCACAGAATGTGATTATTATTACCCCCACGATAACAGCAATAAAATTAAATCTCCACAAATCCGGATAAATACCCCTGGGAGTGAGTGTTTGTTCCCCGCCTTCAGCGCTGTTACTCTTTTTCTTCTCTATTATTTCTGAATTGCCTGACAATTTTAATTCTTGGACACAATCTTTAATGATTTTCTCGTCAATTTCGTCTTTGCCTAATGAATATCCTGTCAGCAGAGCCAGATCACAGATAGCGTTAATCAGCCGGGGGAATCCGGCTGAAAAGAAATGAATATCCTGTATCGCCCTTACCCTGAAAATTTCTTTATTCGACCCGGCTACTTTGAGACGATGAGTTATATAATCATGCGTCTCTGACTCATTTAAATGCTCAAGATGGTATCTATTACCGATTCTCTGTTTAAATGCCCGGTTCCGGTTTTCATTTAGAATAACATTTAATTCATTCTGACCAACCATAAAAATATTGATAAGCTTAGCATCTGCCAACTCAATATTGGATAGCAGCCGTAATTCTTCCAACAGCTCATGTGAAATGTTTTGAGCCTCATCAATGATCAATAGTATTGTTTTGCTTTGTAAGTATGTCTCATATAGAAATGGTTTTAAATGATTCAGAAAATCCGCTTTGTTACTGAATTTTCTGTTCATTTTAAATTCATTGGAAAGGATATTATAAAGGTCTATAGATTCCAATCCCGGATCAGGAATCATTACAGCAATGACGTTTTCATCAATTCTCTCTAGGAGGGTGTTGATTACCGCCGTTTTTCCCGTACCCACATCTCCAGTAAGTAACAAAAAGCCTTTGTTTTCCTGTAGCCCATATTGCAAGGTGGCCAGCGCCTCAGCATGTTTTTCACCAAGCCAGGTAAATTTCGGATTAGGCGTTATCTGAAAAGGCTTTTCGCTAAAGTTATAGTGAGAAAGATACATGCCTTCGATTTTCCAAGGATTTTTTGTGTTACAGTTAATCAAATTAGATTTAGGTCGTCCCTCTGGTTATCGGCAATTTCAAGAAATGCTTTATGCAAAAAAGAATTACCACGGCTTTTCACCGATAGTTTGATATATTCAGTTACATCAGCACCGTATCCAGAATGTAATGTAAAAAAAAGTACATAGATCCCATATAATTGTGAAATTAATTACATAAAAATTGTGTAAATTATTTCATATGATGATTTGTGGAATGAAGCTGGATTTTAGATAACTATCTGTAATTTAAATATATAATTATTATTATATATCATCGTAGAATTTTGTATGATTTTTGCATCTACTCTTCATGCAGAACGGTTAGCGATTCAATTTCGTTTTGATACTGACCTGCTACAGAGAGAAGGATTTAAGAAATTGAAAATAATTTGCACTTTAATAGGTTTAGCCTATTTTTCCATATTTGCTCAGAACGCAGATGCCTTTACATTTAGTTTTAACATCTTTGCTATTAATCGAGTACCAATCTCCGAAGATGTTATAACACTTCTTTTTCTTTTAGCCGCTGGAATTGTTGGATTTATAGGATTCGGCAGGCGGAATTTAAAGAAGTAATGGGGCAACAATTTTAAGTCTTAAATTACGTACCAAGCCGGAGGTGACGGGATAGACAATCTGATGATATGTATGTGTTACAAATATCGCTAACACATGCCGATGCAAGAGGGGATTCGCGCGACTCCATACTCAATATGAGTAACGGCTCAAGCGAATTAAATAAGGCCTTGAATAGGATATAAGATTCTCAAGGCAGAAAAAGCAGGGTCAGAAATGGCGCTGCTTTTTTTATTAGAACTATGGTATTTAGTACTCAAACTATGAACAACATTCCATAATCTGCCGTTTTATCCTCCATTTTTTTCGACTATTAAACCCCTAAATATTTATCTAACTATTTGAATTTTAATATAAAGTCTTTGCAGCAACTCTTCTGGCACAATTGTTGTAGTATTAGCTTCAGCAGTAGTCTAGAGCGATTAGCCCTTGCTGATAAGTTAAAAAAAATATTCAGAAGAACGTTTTTCAGTGCCATATTTTCAGAGGAAAAGTGAAAAATAAAAAAGATTTTACGTAACAAACTCTAAAATGTAATATTTGCAAGGTTTTTCATCATGAAATTCATCTGGCAAAAATACAAAACCTGGCTACTCATTCTGGTGTTTTATGCTGTTTACGGTGCGATTAAAAGTTTCAAGTTGCTGAAGCATCTCAACATCCATAAAATTAAATTGAGTACAAACAGGTAACAATTAAAATGTGGCTGACTTTTCCCGATAGGCTTAGAATTGTTCTGCGCATTCTGTGGAAAAAAATTTCCAAATTTGTTCTTAATTGGTTACATGGGTTACAAATTACCTATAAGACACTGACCCTTAAAATTCGACAAAATGAATTCATAACGAGGTTACAGTTTCAATTTGTAGAGGGTAAAAATAAAGATGGAAACAATCGTGATGTTGACAAATGAACTCCCCTTGTTAATGGCTCCCGCATCATTGATTTCAGCATTGTTGGTCGCTTCATTGATCAGCGCAGTAATTCGATTCCAAAAAAAGCCTTTTAAGGTTATGGCAATTGGGGTAATGCTGGCTTTGAGTGCGGGGATGCTTATGATGAAGTCTATGACATAAGCAGCGTTAAGGGACTTGGAACTTGATAGATATTTGCACCACCGGTGATTCTAAGATCCTGTTTGCGGTCCACCACATATAGATATCCGTCTGAGTCTACACAGCCGAGGTCCCCGCTGTGAAACCAAAACGGATCACCAACAATCACCAATTGACATCATCTCTGCTGCCGACAATAGGTTTCCCTGGTAAAAAACAGCATTATAAAAGACAGTATGGCCCACGCGATCATTAAGGTGAAGCCGGCATGGTAGGCGGCAATATTATATACCCGTATCCCATTCACCATATCACCATTCCAGTTGCGATCCAGCATCCATCCTACGGCCGGTTGAAGCAGCGTGGGCCCTAACATGACTCCCATATTGATCACACCGTAACTTATACAGGTTTCGTACACTCATCCACCAGGTAAAGGATGGATTTGTAATACAACCCGCTGTGGAGGGAGAGACCGATTTCACAGGTGCGGCTGTTCGAATAGCCGGCGTTGCATTTTTGCGAGACAGCCACTCTCAATTCATTTAAGGCGGATTCATTGAGCTCGGGATAGATGAAGCCTCGATCCCCGGCAAAGCCACAGCATCCCACCCGTTCCGGGACTATCACCTTTTGGGCGCATGCCTGGGCAACCGCCCCGAATTTGATTTCCAGTTCCATTTTGATAGAGCTGCAGGTGTGATGGATGGCCACAGTCCGGGGCAGTTGGGTGAAGGTCAGCTTGTCCATCAAAAAGTCATGGATAAACTCCACCGGTTCATACAGGCGCAAGACAGGGTTCATCACCTGGCGCATACGGTACAGGCAGGGGCTGGTATCACAAAGCACTGGCAGCTTGCCTCCCTTTGTGGCTTTTATCAATGCATCCTCCAGCTCTACCGCCTTCATGTCGGCCTGTTCCACCAAACCCTTGCTTTCAAATGGGGTGCCGCAGCATAGCCGGTCCATGTTTTCCGGATAAATTACGTCATAGCCGGCCTTGATAAGAATCCTGAGCGTAACCTCGTGCAGGGGATCCTGATCCGGGTCACCCTTGGCCGGACCCATGGTCCGGCTGATGCAGCTGGGGAAATAGACCACTTGCAGCGCTGAAGAATGATGAACGCTGTTTCCAAGCGGTGCATTCACGCCCCGGGGCATATACCGGCTCCAATGCGGGATGCGGTTGCCGCTGATACGTCTTGCCATTCTGGTAGCGCTTTCCATCACCCGGGAGCCAAAAAACGTATGGGTCAGGTGACCCATTTTAAGACCCATGCGCAGGATGCCGGCCACCCGGTCGAAATTATCTGCGATCCGGCTAGCCCATATTTGAGTTCGTTTATTGCGGGTATTGAGATGCCGCAGGGCTTTGGTGAGTTCTCCTGTGTTAATGGCCACCGGGCAGGTCGTGGCACACATGCCGTCGACCGCACACGTGAGCTCTCCCTGATAGATGTAGTCATTTTCCATTTGCCGCAGTCTGACGGCATTTTCGTTGGTCGATCGCAGTCTGGAAATTTCCCGCTGAATCACAATGCGCTGTCTGGGGGTTAGGGTGAGATTTCTTGACGGGCAACTGGTTTCGCAAAATCCGCATTCCGTGCATTTATCGACGATCGGATTGGTTTTAGGCAGCGGTTTAAGATTCTCAACGTGGGCGAGCGGATTGTCGTTGATGATGATCCCGGGATTGAGCAGGTTTTTAGGATCGAATATTTTTTTAATGTCCTGCATGAGTTCATATGCATCTTGGCCCCATTCCAATTCAACATATGGGGCCATATTACGTCCCGTTCCGTGTTCACCCTTTAGCGATCCGTCATATTTGTCCACCACCATTATACAGACATCATCCATGAACCGGCGGTAACGTTCGACTTCTTCGGCCGTGCTGAAATCTTGAGTAAAAACGAAGTGAAGATTTCCCGCTAGCGCATGACCGAAAATGATGGCCTCATCATAATGATATTTGGCAAACAGGCTCTGAAGTTCAAGGGTGGCTTCGGCGAGTTTTTCAATCGGAAAAGCGACATCCTCGATGATAACGGTCGTCCCGATGGTGCGCACCGCCCCCACGGCAGGAAACAACCCTTTGCGGATATTCCACAGCTTGGTATACTCTTCGATTTTATCCGTAAATTCAAGCGGGCGTTCTGTTTCTATACCGCCCAGCGAATTGATAATTGCATTTATATTGCTTTGCAGCTCTTCGGCGGTATGTGCACGGGTTTCAACCAACAGCGCCGTGGTGGTATCGGAAAGCTGTTTGAGAAAGGACGGCATGCCTTTTTCGTCTTCCACCGAGCGCAATGATGCGCGGTCCATGACCTCGGCGGCGGTAACCGGCTGCTGTTTTACTACGGCCGCGGCGGTACAGGCATATTCGATGCATGGAAAGATCATCAGTGCGCTGGCTTTATAAGGATGTTCAACCACGGTGTTGTAAACAATTTCGGATATAAATCCCAGAGTGCCCTCCGAGCCGATCATCAGATGAACCATGATGTCGATGGGGTCCTCATAATCCACCAGGGCGTTCAGACTATAGCCGGTGGTGTTTTTGATTTTAAATTTATGTCGGATCCGATCGGCCAAGACAGGGTTGTCTTTTATTTTTTGGCCCAGGTTTGCTAATTTCTCCACAAGCTTGGGATGGGACCTGCCAAAGCTTTGCCGGCTTTGAGGATCTGAGGTGTCTAGCAGGGTCCCATCGTGTAAAATGATGCGCATGCTGCTGACGGTGCGGTAGCTGTTTTGGGATGTGCCGCAGCACATGCCGCTGGCGTTGTTGGCGGCAATTCCGCCAATCATAGCGGCATTGATGGATGCCGGGTCGGGACCGATCTTTCTGCCGAACGGCGTCAGGTAGCCGTTGGCCAAACCACCGATGATCCCGGGTTGCAGCCGGATGCGGTGTCCTTTGTCCAGGATTTTATAATCTTTCCAGTTGCTGCCGGCAATTACCAGGACCGAATCGGTGATGGCCTGACCGCAAAGGCTGGTCCCGGCGGCGCGGAATGTTATGGCTATCTCATGACGGTCGGCAGCTTTCACAATCTGCGCCACCTCTGTTTCCGTATCCGCCTTGATCACGATCTTGGGTATCAGACGATAGAAACTGGCATCGGTTCCGTAGGCAAGGGTACGCAGGGGGTCTGTGATCAGCCTTGCTTCGGGTATGGCATCTCGCAGATCTTCTATAAATTTATTGTATCTGTCGGGTAACATTTTACGTATGTCGTATGTTGGGTGTTGTTGGTTGTTCGTTGTAAAAGTTGGGTAGAATGCCTAAATTTACAATTGACAATTGAAGATTGAAGATTTGTGGATGTCGCTTCGCTCCGCCTTTTTTATGATCTTGTTTTTATAATTGATCCCGCCGGAGGCGGACCTTAAATATTCAATCTTCAATCGACAATCTTCAATTAATGGTATTTGTGAAGTGCTGAAACCTTCATTTCTTTACAACATGTTGTTAGAAAAAATGTACTAAGGGCCTAATCCGCCAAGATCAGCACAATCAACTCTTTGGGTCCATGCACACCAAAAGCCAAGGTCATTTCAATATCCGCTGTTTTGGAAGGTCCGGATACCAGCACAATATTGGTGGGCATTGCGGCCGGCCAGTTTTCTTTTAGCATGACCTCTGAAAGCGTGCTGTGTATCGTGTCTGCCTGTAAGACGGCGATGTGAATGGGTGGAACGATCGACATCAGGCGGGGCTCTTTTTCCGAGGGCCATAAAATCAGGGCGCCGGTCTCGGCGATGGCGCCGGCGGCGGAGGTGATGCCGGCAGCCACATTAAACACCGTTTCCTTAAGCTGTTCGATATCACTTTCATATGGGATTAGCTGTGGCTGGTCACCGGCGGCATTTTCCCACTGAAGCGCAAGCGCTTTGCCGATGTCGGTCCGGGGTGCGTATAGCAGGTTTTTTACTTCTCGCTTTTTTAAAATGTCTACTACAGTAGCTAGCCAATTATTTGCACCGCTGATGTGCACCTCGGTGCGCATGGCTTCCATCAAGGTTTTCAGCTTTTCAATTTTCTCTTTTTGACTGTAGCGTTTGATGGCCAATTCCGGCGGTTGCACCACGGATGTCGATGTCTGCCGGGTGGCGGCCTGAAGCCGGGAAAAAATTCGCTGGCGTGAATTCTCACTCATGGTCGACTCCGTGTTGTTTCATCACTTCATGGAAACTTTTTTTGGCCAATTCAGGTGTGGTGCGGTAGCGGGTCCAATACTTCAGCGGACCAATTTTGGGTAATTTCATCCCCAATGTGCTCAGGATTTTCAGACCGACGGCATTGATCAGCGGATGGGTGTTTATTATTTGCCACACTTTCCAGGTTAACACATCCACCGGATTTCTTTTGTACCCATGTCCCTCTATGGTGCTGGAGGGGTCCTTGGAATAGCTTTCGTTTCGTATCCTTCGAATCAGATCAGGGATCTGGATCTTGACCGGGCAAACCTCTTCACAGGCATTGCATAAACTGGATGCGGAAGCCAGCACCCCGGCTGCCTTCAGCCCCTCAACCTGGGGGTTCAGGATTTTTCCGATGGGGCCCGGATAAATATAACCGTAGGCATGACCGCCGATCCGGTTGTACACCGGACAGTGGTTGAGGCAGGTGCCGCAGCGGATGCACTGCAGTGTTTGGCGCCTCTCAGGGTCGGCAAAGATCTTCGAGCGGCCGTTGTCCAGGATGATCAAATGCACTTCTTTAGGGCCGTCTTTTTCCCCTTCCTTGCGCGCCGATGTGATCATGTTTACATAGGTAGTGATTAACTGGCCGGTGGCCGAGCCAATCAGCAGTCTCAGGAGCGGAGGGACATCCTCCAATTTTTCGACAACTTTTTCCAGGCCCATAAGGGCAATATGGACTCGCGGCACGGTGGTGCACATTCTGCCGTTGCCTTCATTTTCAACCAGGCACAGCGTCCCGGTTTCCGCCACTGCAAAATTAACGCCGCTCAGGCCGACGTCGGCTTGATAGAATTTTTCTCGCAATGTTTTGCGGGCGATGGCCGTGAGTTCAGCGACATTTTCGGTATAGGGCGCGTCGGGGATATTTTCATGAAATATTTTCGAAATCTGGTCTTTATTTTTATGAATAGCGGGCACGATGATGTGTGCCGGTGTTTCGTGGTTCAGCTGAATTATAAATTCACCCAGATCGGTTTCCAGGGCCTCGATGCCGTTTTTCTGTAAAAACGCATTCAGCTCCATTTCTTCGGAAACCATCGACTTTCCCTTGACCAGGCGGGTGGCGCCATGGGACCTCATGATTTCTAACACCTGGTGGTTCGCTTCGGAGGCGGTCTCCGCCCAGTGTACCTTGATGCCGTTTTGGGTGCATTTTTCTTCCAGCTGCTCGAGCAACTGGGGTAGCTTGCTCAGGGCCTTTTTTTTAAGGGCATTACCCAGGGTTCTCAATTGCTCGGTTTTGGCTTCATCCGAGAAAATGGTTTTCCGTTTGGACACCAGGGTGGCCATGGCGGATTTAATATTTTTAATTAATTGCGTATCGTTTAAGGCGCGAGAAATGTTAGCATCAAAATCAAGCGGTTGATGGTTTGTCATGGATCCTCTCCCAGATAAATTCGGCCAGGTGTTGGCCGCCGATCTGAATTTTTTCATGCTGCATGGCGCCCGAGATATTCATCAAGCAGCCGCAGTCTCCGGTGATGAGTCGTGCTGCGCCCGTTTGCCGGATATCATCGGTTTTATCCCTAACCATGGCAGCGGAGATGGCCGGCTGTTTGACCGCAAAGGTTCCGCCGAAGCCGCAGCATTCGGTCTCATTTTGCAGTTCAATCAGATCGACATTATTAAGCTGTCGAATCAATAACTTGGAATCTTCGGTGATTCTCATCTCGCGTAATGCGTGACAGGAAGAATGCCAGGTCACTTTGATGGGCTCGCCGCGATCCTGCAGTTTGATATCCAAAACGCGGACCAAAAATTCAGACAGCTCAAATATTTTTTCTGAAAAGCGAATAACCCGCTCGATGTCGGGATCGCCGTCGAATAATTTGGGATAATGATGTCGCATCATACCGGCGCAGGAACCGGAGGGTACGACAATCGGGTAATTCTCAGGAAACAATTCAATTTGTTTTCTGGCCACAGCTCTGGCTTCATCCGGAAATCCGGAGTTATAGGCGGGCTGACCGCAGCAGGCTTGCCGGGGTGGGAATATGACCTTAACACCCTCTCGCTGGATGAGCTTAAGCCCCGCCATTCCGGCTTCGGGATAGATCATGTCCACCAGGCAGGTGCCGAAGTAATATACTTTTTGCGGTTTTTCAGGATATCTGCTCATAATTTCCTCGGTATTCTTTTTAACAAAAGCTTATAAAATAACCTAAATCAAAAAAAAATTAAAGGAATTTTGTGTCGAAAAGAAGTTATGAAATTTTTAAAACCTGATCTAAAAATCCAATTAACAACCCGGATTGCTTTGGATGATTGAATGTTAGCCTTTATTTGCATGGCATTCAATAGCGGGAAGGGAGCGGGAAACTGCACGGTAGCGAATCCTGATGCAGTCACAGGATCGTTGCCTGGTATCGAGTATTGCGGGCAACGATCCTGTTCGGCCTGTATCTCTGAAAGGAGAAGATCGTTTCTTTTGTGATATAAATGTTACTTGGACTTGGACTTGGACGGTGAGGTTGCCGGTGAAGTCGGGGATTTGGCTTGGCCGGCAAAAAAGCCTTCGGCCTTGCTAAAATTTTCATCTACAATCTTCTTGAAATCGTCCCGTCCTTTTTTACAAGCATCTGTCCACTCATTGATAGCTTTTTTACCATCCTCGGGAAGCCAGGTGGACTGCTCGATGGTTATGTTCACCATTTTTTCTGTCTGATCCTGGAGCGCAACCATGGCGCTAAATGTGTTGTTAAAGGCGGTTTTTTGAAAATCGATCATTTGCTTTGCAATTTTTCCTGTTTCCATTTTGTCGTTCCTCCTAAAAATTAATTTGGTTTTTTGGACTTGATCAAGTTGAGCCTAATTATAAGCGTTTTTCTTAGCATGTCAAGTCAAAATTTTGCGTTGCACAATATTATTTTTTATTGGTTCGGTTTTGGATATATTATAATAAAAACCTGATATAATAATATAAATATTAATATTTCTGATAAATTCTGAATAGTCAGACAAAGAAATATTGATGATTTTGTTGCGTTATGTCAAAAAGCGGGTTTAAAATCCGCAGCTGCAGACATTGTTAAGCAGTGGTTGAATTATTACATCCAAATTCAATACGAGCTTCAGATGTCGTCATTCAGCTTGGAAAAATGGCTGTAACACCCTAATGCTCAAGGGATTGCATGAAAATTGGAAATTGGCACTAAGGTTTCAGGTGTCGGGTGTCAGGTGTCAGGAGTGAAAACACGAGAGCTGGCCTAACGCCTGACACCCGACATCTGAAATCCATGCTCGGAGAAGGTTTCATAACGCCTGATAATGTCCAAAAAAAAGAGCTAGTTTTATAGTAAATTAAGAGATCTGGAGCTTACGGCCATTAAAGAAGATCGTCATATCATACCCGTGTTTGTCGGGGCAATTAGAACCACTGCCGGTGGCTCCAGATATCTTTTTCCAAACTCTCCTTATCCGCTTGAAGCTTCAGGTACATGGAAGCGTTCTGGATGGCCAACCCTCCCTGATGGGCGACGGCATTCACCAGCGTTACGATATCTTCCGGGAAATCGCGTTTTACGCTGCTGCAGAGTCTCATCACGCCGATAACCTTTTCCATGACCTTGATGGGAACACAAAGCATGGAAACAATACCTTCTTTTTGGGTTTCGACTTTGTACTGGATTCGTTCGTCGGTGGCCGTATCCTCGATAACTACGATTTCCCCGTTCAGGGTCGGGGCTATGCTTTTGGTAGCCGAAACAGGGCCTTTATTCAGATATTCTTCACTCAGACCGTGGCTGGCAACAAGCTTCAGGGTTCCGGTGTCTTCATCCAAAAGACGAATGGCAACTCCCTTCAAATTGAAGGCCTTGGCTAATTCTCCGGTCATATTATGCAGGATCTCTTTAATATCCAGGCTGGAGTTGATGTTGGATGCCAGGTCGAGAAAAAGGGTCGAGTTTTGCCTTATGCGTTCAAACAAGCGGGAATGCTCAATGGCCATGCCTCCTTGGTCGGCCAGGGCGCTCAAGAAATTAATCTCGTCTTTAGAAAAATCCCTGGGGCTGGCTGTATAGAGGGACAGGACCCCAATGGCCTTGTTTTTAACCATGACCGGCACGATCAGAATGGAAGCAATCCCTTCGGCCTTTTTCGCCTCCAGGTTTTCCAACCGGGTATCTATGGTAGCATCGCGAACTGAGAGATGCCCTCCTTTCAAAACATTGGCGACTACCTTTTTTGCCTGCAGCGGTTTTTCATGATAGCTTTTGGACAGCCCTTTATGAGCTACCGCCACAAACACGTCCCTTTTCTCGTCTGCCAGAAACAAAGAGGCGGCCTTGCCGTCCATAGTTTCGATGGCGCTTTCCACAATCAAATCCAGCAATTCATTTCTTTTGAGAGTCGTACCGAATGCCTTACTGACTTTACAGAACGTTTTAAAAAAATCGGTTTTCTTCGTCATTGTTAATCTCCCGCTTGTTAGTTGTATATTACTGGCTATTCAATATCATTAGCTTAAACCACATCGTTAGTTCTTAGGCTTTTTACGGGTTGAAGAAGCTCTGGTCCCGGCTTTTTTTACCGTTGCCATTTTGGCCGGCGGTTTTTTGGCTTTTCTTTCTCTCCTTTCCTCATCCCGCTCCTTGAGCCAGACGGCAATTTTGGGAACAAATTCATTTTGGACTTTGGAACTCACATAGATCCCGATATGGCCCGTCTTCAAGCACATGTCTTCGGTATCTTTACTGCCCACCTTGCTCGTGAGCAGCTCGCAGGCGGCGGGAGGAACCAGGTGGTCGTATTGACCGTAATAGTTCAACAGCGGCATGGTGATTTTTTTAAGATCTACGCGCTTGCCATCCAGTTCCATTTTGCTCTGGATAAGGAGGTTTTTATGATAGCAATCTTCGACAAACTGCCGAAAGGTCTCCCCCGGCACATCCGGGCTGTCAAAGATCCATTTTTCCATGCGGACGAAATTTTCCACAAACTGCTTGTTGTCCATGTTTTCTAAAAACCCCACGTACTTGTCGATCATCAGCCGGGCAGGGTTAAGGATTAGGAAACCCAAGTTCATCAGATCACCGGGCATATTGCCGAAGGCGTCCACCATCCGGTCCACATCCAGGGCCTTCATCCAGATATGCAACAGTCCCTGGTCCGTATCGAAGTTAGTGGGAGTTACCGTGGTCAGCAGGTTTTTGATCTTTTGCGGATGAAGGGCCGCGTACATAACACAAAAGGAGCCGCCCATACAAATTCCCATCAGATTGATTTTCGGCATATCACACCGCTGGCGTATAAAATCAATGATGTTGTCCATATAGCCGTTGACATGATCGTCAATGGTGAGATACCTGTCCTTGCGCGTCGGATAACCCCAATCGATCATGTAAAGATCGATTCCCTTATTTAAAAAATTTTGTACCACGCTCCTACCGGGCTGCAGGTCCAGCATGGTTTCCCGGTTGATTAAGGCGTAAACCACTAAAAGCGGCGTTTTCACCTGAAGCTCGGTTACCGGATGATAATGCTTTAGCTTCACTCGGTCTTCTTCATATACCACTTCGTATGGTGTTGTGGCAATTTCCGTATCCAGTGGTTCCAGCAGCACATTTGAAGCTTTTTGAACCCGCTCACGGGACCTTTCGGCATCCTCGGCCAATTTGGAAAGAATAAGATCAACGGCTATTTTGGACTGCGCCATAAGATCACCCCCTGGTTGGTTATGGTTAAGTGGTTGATTAGTTGATGGGTTAATTGGTTGGTCCGTATCCCGATAAACGGAAAGAGTTAATCGTTATTCGTTATTGGTAGTTGAGCTTTTGCGGCTTTTGATAAACACAACTAATACCTTATCGATTAATCCCTCCAATTCAACTCGTTATCGATCAAACTTTTTCTTTTTCTAAAGCTTTTACTTTCTTCTTTAACAGATAAATTTCCTTGTACAGCTCATCCATGTCCTTTTGGGTCGGTACGGGAAGCATTCCGAGAACATCCTCAATAACTTTTTCTTGGGTTATTTTATAATTTTCCAATGAATTCAGAGTCTGGGCCATGGCGTGGGCGTACTCCGGCGATTTAAAAAGGGTCATGTAGTGGCCTTCAAGGATTTTAATCCACATCTGATAATAGGCTTTGGAGTCGTCGGGAAGCTCCCCTGCTTCCGCCATTTCCGTTAGCTTTTCCTGCATAACTTTGTTTGACTTCTCCATGGGCAGGAAGAAGATATGCAGAAATTCAGCTACTTTGGCCTGGAAGATGTTGAATTCGTCTACTGCCTGACCGACTCTCTCCTGATAAAAGCGGGTGAGTCCCAGCTGGGGAAGGTGCAAGAATTGCCGGAATTCCTTTTCGTAAAGTTCATTCCACAACGTAAAGGCATTTTGGTCGAGGTTTTCAAATTTATAGGCCTCGGTAGTTTTTCCAATCCTTTCCGTTCTTTCCAACCACTGCTGCTGCAGCTGAAAAAAACCGTCCCATCCGGTTTGCACCAGCCTGGATAAGACTTCCGGCAGACCATGGACCCCTTTGAGCTGGGCCTCAAGAGTCTCCGGATTGCTCATGACAGAAGACAAAGCCTGCCATGTCTTTAGAGCGCTCTGCAGCGAATCTTGGGCCCGCTGCCCCGTTTCTTTTTCAGATGCAGTGGCTGTATCAGAGGCTGCGAAAATATCCGGCACATCGGCCCACGTGCGGGTCATTGATCCCCAAAACTCGGTTGCCGTTTTCAGCCAGGTCGCCAGCAACGTCTGCGCTCCCGTATTTTCCTGTTTCGTTTCATTCATAATTCACCTCACCCGTTTAAACTGGACTGTTTCAGACTTAATGAGAAAACTGAAATAACGTTTCGCTCACGCTACAATGATATTTATGATTCTGTCAATATTGATAATCTCGTAAAAAGTCAAATTTTTCAGATTTTGATCTCATAACCTATTGAAATTTTTAAGTGCGAAATTTAATAATTGGCAATTTTCGATTTTTTTAGGTAACCATCAATAATAGATAAAATGGATATTGAGTTATTTGCGTTGATTGAGATGGTTAGGATGCCTGATAGAGGAGTTTATTGATTTTAGCAGGCTTGATCATCGCCAACGGCGGACCCGGGTTCGGGTAAGATGAGATAAGAATCAGCTTCCTTTGAGACTTATGAGCATATGAACTTTATAACGTAATTTTTATTCTTCGTCTTTATCAGCCGCCGCAATACTTTTCATTAATGTCTCAAATGCCTCGGCCTGCTGATTGACCAAGTCCTGAAATGCTTTGGCCGTCTCACCCTGATAGGTGCCTTCCTCGGTCAGCAGTTTTCTAAGAATCTCGATGGTGTTCTCCTGTTCAGCGGTTTTTTTTTGCAGGGCGGTATACTTTTGCTCCAGTGCCCGGTATTTGTCTTTTGGGACAACACCCATCAGATCTAAATAGGCATTGAAGGAGTTGCGAAATTCGTCCGCCGCATTCTGCCAAGCCCTGGTCGAATCAGCGTCTTCTTTACCGGGTGGCTCGAGGCCGTAAAACTTATTGAACATGGTGGACAATTCTTCGAATCCGCTAAACCCCTGACGAATCCATTGATTGAGATCCTCCAGCTGCTTCTGTCCTTTTGCTGCTGCCAGCAGGTAATTCCCCCAGAATTCTAAGAATTGGCTGTCCATCGAGATTATGCTTTTTCCTGATGTCCGTTTTCAAGGTCCAAATGGAAGCGGACCGGACCGCGGTAATTGTCGCCAAATCGAGTATGCAGAGCACAGGCGGAATCGGGTCGCGACCAGGAGGTTGCAATTGCGCCGTGGCCTTTGGGAAAGCAGGAAACTTCGGCCGGGATGTGATCCAAGGGCGCCAGGGCGGCTTCCTTGTCCACCAGGTCGTCTTTTTCAGCATAGCAAATGAGAAACGGGATCTTTTTTTCCTGCAGACGCTTGAAATTTAGGGCGCGCTCGAACAGTTTGAAGGGCAGGTTGCCCTGGCGATCCACCGGGACGGTATAAGAATAAAAACTCATTTTGGTTATCGCTTCGGGCAGATCATTGCGGTCGTAAATTAACCAGTGGTTGATGGCGGCGGCTGTTTTGCTGATTTTTGCCGGACCACCGTCACCGTTGTCAAAAATTTTCAGGTCGCGATAAAGCGTATACAAAGGTGCTTCTTTTTCCATACTTTTCAACTTGTAAACCCAGCTCATCACCTTGCCGTCCACAACGCGGTTGCCGTTGGGCAATGGTTTGACGGCATAGCCCAGGTCTCTGAAACGCGACGGGAGGTGCTGCATGTACTCCACCAGGGCTGTGCTGCGGGTGCCGTCCATGGGTGCTACGCAGTTAATCAAGGCATCGACCAGGCCGTCCAGTTCTCCGGAAAGCAGGCCGGTCATCGCTACAAATCCGCCCTGGCAGAAGCCGTTCAGGGTGACGGGCTGCCCGTGTCGTTTTTTAAGGATCTCACAAAATGTGCGGGTATCCAGCGCATCCTGCTCCCCTGTGAGGGTTTGAACAGCCGGCGTCGCGTCTATATCTTTGAGAATGCGAATGTAGGTGGGGATCCCCTGGTTGGCATATGCATGGACGTAGCTTTTGTTTTCACCGGGTAAAAATGCCAGGATGTTGGGCCCCAAAACGTAGGGCGGCACGATGAGAACCGGCTTGCCGTTTTCTCTGACACCCTCGGGGGTGGTCGGCAACACCTGATAAATTAGAAAGCGGTCCGTTTCACCGGCTTTGACGTAGCCGCCGTCGTTGAAATGGAAACCGTATTCGGGTTTTATGGCGCGAATGGCTTCCGGATAGGCGTAGAGGAGGGTTTCCAGCAACCGGGCCTCATTTTCGGTAAAATCGACAATTGTCTCGCCTTCACGCTTGAAGACGGTATTCTGCCATGCCTGCATGGCCTCATTGGCCCTGGCGCCGTGGTACTCAAGCATGGTCTTCATACCGCTGTGGAAACCTTTCTCGGCTACCTGCAGGTTGAACTGTAAAAGTTCAAAATAGTCCCGCATGCTATCGGCAGGAGGATGACTCAGGAGTTTTTCTTGTTCCGTGGATAAGAATGCCTCCAGTGCGGTCCAAAAGGGCTGCATGAATTGCTGGTGATACTTGACAAGGGCGCTGCCGTAAGCCACACTGGTGCGCATTTGTGCTGCGCCGAGTTGAAGCATCATGCGTTGAAAATCCGGAAGATCTTGCCAAAATTTTACAGTCCCGTCGTCGATATCTGCCTTCATTTCCCATCTCCTTCGTCATCCTGATTGCAGTCATCGTGAATTATTCCGATTTTTGGCCCGCGAAAAAATCATCCACCTTTTTATAATTTTCATTGGCGGCATTTTTAAAGTCTTCACATCCTTTTTTGTAGGCGTCAACCCAGTTCCGAATGACCTTTTTGCCCTCTTCAGGCATCCAGGCGGCTTGCTCCAAAAAAGTGTTTACCATTTTGGCATTTTGTTCCTGAATCGTCAACATCGCATTGAAGCTGTTGTCAAAAGCGGTTTTATTAAAATCCAACATTTGTTTGAGCATTACATTCGGGTCCATCATTTTTTACCTCCTATCATGTGTTTGATTTTGTTTCTGTAAACCTTTAAAAATCATGCGCTTAGATTGAATTCGGCCGCATCCGATCTTGAAGGTAATATAAACGGTTTGCGGGCCGTGTCAAGCAAAAAATTTTGCAGTGCACAAAAAATATTTTTTATTTATGGCTTGCTTATCTTGTCTTAATCTATAATAGAATATTATAATTACTATAAATAACTTAAATATTGATTTTTTCACTTTTTCCTTGTAATAAAAAATCCTGATATTTGTTGCAGTAAGCCAAAGAATTTAAATACGAGGTGCAATATGACCGACATGATCGTACTCAAAAAATATGCCAACCGCCGTCTGTACGATACCCAAAAAAGCGCTTATGTGACCCTGAGCGAGGTGGCCGACGTCATCCGGGAGGGTAATACCATTAAAGCATATGATGCCAAAACCAAAGTGGATGTGACGGGTTTTGTCCTGACCCAGATCATTTTAGAAGAGGCCAGGAAGAATAACGCTTTGCTGCCGGTGTCCCTGTTGCACATGATCATCCGATACGGCGAAAATGTCCTGCATGAATTCTTTGAGAATTACCTCGAACAGACGATTAACGCTTACGTGGCTTATAAAAGAGAGGCTGATGATCAGTTTAAAAAATGGCTGGAAGTGGGGATGGATTTATCGGGAATGGCGCAGCAGTCAATGACCCAACTCAATCAGTTTCAGGCGTTGTTCAAACAATTTCGCGGATCGAAACCACCCTCCGAAGAGAATGAATAATGAAGATTGAAGATTGAAAATTTGTGGTATTCTATCGATTTTATTTAAATATGACCGCAAAAAGGCGCAAAAAACACATAAACCAAATTTCAGGGCATGTAAATTCAATTTTGTTACATTGAACAAAAGTCGAAATTCTTCCTTCTTACAAATCCATTAATGCGGACAAGTATTTAGGCTATTAACTTAGATAGATTGAAATCCATAAATCTTCAATCTTCAATCATCAATCAGCAACGCCGGCCCCGGCATTAGTAGCAGAATTTCCGATTGGCCTGGTCGCTGTGAGTCAATAGAAAATCTGCTATCCGACCGTAGTACTGTTTTAAAATCTGTTGGGAGCGGAAGAGTCCCATGTGGCCGGCGTCGCAGACAAGGCGCAGACTGTTTTGTGGCGGCATCGCCGGTATCAAATCCAAGTGACCGACCGCCTGCAAAGGGGGCGCAATATGATCTGCCGTACCACCCAAGGCCCAGATGGGAACCCGGGTCGGGTAATCGGCAATATCCACTTTTTGATCGCCGATTCTGAGGTCACCGCGAATGAGTGCATTCTGAACAAATATTTTTTTGTAAGTGTCGCGGACAAAGCCGGCTGGAAAGTGATGCACGGTGTTGTACCACTGATAAAATGCTTTTTGACGCCGAGCGGCTTGATTGTCTCCGTTCTGCATGTCGCTCAAAAGATTTTTGAGGTTTTTGAAATGTTGGTCCCAGGCCATCAAATAAAAGCCCAGCACCTGAAGCCGGCCATCGTAAGTCAATCGTCCGGCACCGGGATGGTCCTGGCCGATGGTGTGGCCGAAGAAGGCAATCATCTGGTCTATAAACCCTTCTCCAACCGTGCGGGCAAATTCCGTTAAGAATCCTTTTTCGGCTTCGGTATGCATGGGGGCGCCGGCCGATCCGAATGTTCGACCCAGCTCCGGGTACAAAATAAGGGTGGACAGCAGCAGGGGACCGGGTTGACAGATGGCGATCAAATGAGGTGGATAACCGGTGCGCTGTTTCAGAAGTTCCAGGACCTGACGATATTGGTCGACCTGACCTTCAAAATCCTCCCGATGGCGTTGACCGTTGACATACAGCGGGATGTCTTCGGCGCACTTTTGTTCCACCACCACCATGCGGGTCAGTCCACAGTCCCGCAGGAACAGCGCAACCCGTTCGGCAATGTTGGAGTGATGCCCGGCTCGCGGCGCAAAAACGACAGCATAGTTAAGGATGCGATGGCGCACATCCGCCGAAATATCGATCACCCGCAGGCCGGGCAAGTCGAGCAGAACTTTCGAAGGGTCGTATTCGACTT
>CALZJV010000011.1 GCA_945787595.1 uncultured Desulfobacterales bacterium
GCTGGCTGTCGGCAGTTACTTACGGTATGTGCGATGTCCGAGGATCGGCAGATATATGCCGGTCCTTATATTTTTTATACTGAGCCTCATGAGCAAACCGATGTTCGTCACTTTACCGTTTGTATTGCTATTATTCGATTACTGGCCGCTGAAGCGGTTTCATTTTCAAGTATTCAGCGAAAGTAACAGTACCGGATCACAAATGCCAGCGAACGTTTCTCTGGTTGTTGAAAAAATCCCGTTTTTCCTGATAGCAGCTGCATCATGCATGGTTACCTTATATGTGCAACAGGATGGCGGCGCGGTCGGGTCATTGGCTTTATATCCGCTTCATCTACGAATAGTCAATGCGCTGGTATCTTATGCAAGCTATATCGGTAAGATGATATGGCCTGTCAACCTGGCTGTGATATATCCGTATCCCGGGGTGTTTCCAGCGTGGCAGGTTTGGGTAGCCTGTTTGATGCTATCGGGCATGTCATTTCTGGCCCTAAAAAATTATAAATCACGCCCCTGGTTACTCGTTGGGTGGTTGTGGTACCTGGGAACACTCGTTCCCGTAATTGGGTTGGTGCAGGCCGGATCACAGGCAATGGCTGATCGATACACCTATATACCATTAATTGGAATGTTTATTATTTTAACCTGGGGGCTTTCCGATCTATTGGAGCGATACCGCATTAAACATTTCGTATTTACTATCATCGCAACCGCTATTTTAAGCGCTCTGATTGCAGTTTCGTGGAATCAAGTCGGATATTGGAAGAACAGCATGACGCTTTTTGAACATACGCTTGATGTGACGAAAAATAATTATATAGCCCATAACAATCTAGGACACCGTCTACTGGAACTTGGAAAAACCGATGAAGCACTCCGACATTTTACAAAGTCAATTGAAATTAATTCTGAATTTGAAATCGCGTATCTTAACCTGGGGCTTGCGTTTTCCAGACAGGGGAAATTAGATCAAGCTATCAACCATTATTCCAAAGCGTTGCAGATTAAACCCAATTATACTGATGCCCACAACAATATAGGCAATGTCTGGTACCGTCTGGGAAAAGCAGATATAGCTTATAAACACTATCTGGAGGCCATAAAGATCAATCCGGCCTATGCAGAAGGCTACAATAATTTAGGCGCTGCTTCGATTCGGCTGGGAGACCTAAAAAGGGCTGTCTTTTTTTTTAGAAGAGCACTCAAAATTAATCCAGAATTTATAGGTGCTCAAAATAATCTAACAAATACTTTATCCGCATTAGAAAAAAGAAATGACAAAATTTCTGCGAGCCAATAATAAAAAATATTTAATCCTGAAGAACCATTTATACAACTATCTGCTTCGCAAGCGGGCAATTGAAAAATGGGCGGTTGATATAGCATGTTATGTGTATGGTTAAAATTAGGATTTATTTTTTTCTAGCACCCTAATTTAATTTTATCACTCTTTACATTTACGAGGTCCTACTTCTGAAGATCCTCAACAATAAAAAAGATCGCATGGCTTGCAAAGGGTTTACACTTATTGAGTTAATGGTTGTAATAGCTACAATTGGTATTCTTGCCGCCATTGCAATTCCAAACTTTATAAGTTATCGAAAAAAAGCCAGAATAGTCAGCGTTGTATCCAATTTGAAAAACTTTGAAAAGGGATTTATAGCTTATGCCAATGACGAAGGTGGATTTCCAAATGACTCCCATATAGTTTTACCCGATCTTCCGAAGATGGAAAATTACATCAACCCAGAAGTTTGGGGACAGACCACCCCACTGGGAGGTACTTATAATTGGGAAGGGCCGGATAATTATCCATATGCTGGGATTGCAATTTTTGAGGTGACTGCACTACAGAAGGATTTAGAATTGCTTGATAGCATGCTTGATGACGGAGACCTATCTCAGGGAAAATTCCGTCAAACTCCCAATGGCAGATACACATACATTATTGAGGAATAGGAAGTAGAGAACTATCCATATCATAATATGTCACGTAAGACTGTTGTTTAGAATCGAGGCTCTGATAACTCAATAAATTTAAATAATTGACACCTGCCGATAATTTTTATTATAATCTTGCATATTACAATTAATCATCTGTTCACATCCATCTTACCGAAGTTTTTTCCAACAAGAAAAATAATCGGTCTAGAAGGAAATATTTAATTAATGAATGCTAAGAAAGTATCCGTCATAATACCGGTTTTTGATGAAGGCAAGACTATTGGAGACCTTGTATCCAAGATCAAAACTTGTTATCCGGGCTTTGATGTTATTGTTATTGATGACGGTTCTATTGACAACACCGCTGATGCAGCTCAGAAAGCCGGCGCCAAGGTATACAGCCATCCATATAATATTGGAAACGGGGCCGCCGTAAAAAGCGGAATTCGAGTTGCCGATGGCGATATTCTTGTTTTTTTGGATGGTGACGGGCAACATGATCCGGAGGATATCGCAGAGTTATTACGATATTTTCCGCAATTTGATATGGTGGTCGGCGCTCGTTCCATGGGCGGGCAAGCTTCTTTAGGGCGGGCATTCGGCAACAAAGCTTACAGCTGGTTTGCATCATATGTTGCCAAGTTTCCCATCAAAGATCTTACATCTGGATTTCGGGCCGTTAAATCAAATATCGCTAAAAGCTTTGTATACTTGCTTCCCAATACCTATTCGTATCCTGCCACCATAACCCTGGGGGTATTAAGAAGTGGTCTGAGCGTCAAATATGTTCCCATTAAAATGCGGAAAAGAAAAACAGGTAAAAGCAACATAAAACTGTTTCAGGATGGTGTACGCTTTTTCATGATAATCACCCGTATTTGCACGTTGTATTCACCCATGAGGGTATTTCTTCCGGTCAGCTTCACGATGTTTTTATTGGGAGTGGCCAATTACCTTTATACATACATAACCCACAGTCGATTCACGAACATGAGCGTTTTTATGTTTGTGGCCGCCATTATCATTTTCATGATGAGTCTGATTTCTGAACAAATCTGCCAGATGCGATTCGAAAGAAGAGGGGCGGATCGTCCTATAAAAAAAGCAGAAGCCAATGTCAAAGATCAGTCCGGACCGTAAAATCCGGTTGTGCATTGAACAATGGGAATTTACAAGGAATCTATCACCATTCGACTTTTTGAACTTCACCACGGAGACACTGAGAGCGCAGTCCGCCGGAGGAAGATTATTTTTTATCCAATCGGGAGACCCCAGTTAAATACACTTTGCTGTTTTCTACGAAAAATTTAACTGTGCAGGCGACGATTGGATAAAAGCAACGCTTGCCATGAACGAATGTTTTTTCTTTCCCGTCGCCTGTCCCGTGGAATGCAGTTGGGGTTATTACTCCACTGATGTCTCCCCCGGAAAGACGGGATGCAAGCACCGGCAAAGAAAAATATTTATCCCTTCGTGCCTGGGGTAACTTATGGTTCCGGCTTATCCGGGCTAGGAATTGCTCTATGAATCAATCACAAAAATCTGTTTTGGTAACCGGTGGTGCGGGCTACATCGGCGCACATGCTTGCAAGGTGCTCGCAGGAGCAGGGTACATGCCTATTGCTTATGACAACCTTGTCTATGGTCATTCTCAATCCGTAAAATGGGGCCCGCTGGAAGAGGGTGATATTGGTGATAGCCTGCGACTTGAGACCGTGCTGCAAAAATATAACCCCACCGCCGTAATGCACTTTGCCGCATACGCCTATGTGGGAGAATCCGTAGAAAACCCGGCCAAATATTACCGCAACAATGTGGCCGGTACGCTGACGTTAGTGGAATCCATGAGAAACTGCGGCGTTCAGAATATAATATTTTCCAGTACCTGTGCGACCTACGGTATGCCCGAACAAATTCCCATCGGGGAAGATCATCCCCAATACCCAATCAATCCTTACGGCCGCAGCAAACTCATGATTGAATGGATCTTGCGGGATTTTTCAGCCGCCTATAACTTTAAATTCGTATCGTTACGGTATTTCAACGCCGCCGGTGCGGACCCGGATGCCGAAATCGGTGAAGATCACCATCCCGAAACCCATCTTATTCCATTAATTTTGGATGTGGCCCTGGGTAAGCGAAATCAGCTAGAAATTTTCGGAACCGACTACGACACCCCTGACGGCACCTGCATCCGGGACTATATTCACGTTTCCGATCTTGCGAATGCACACCTGCTGGCTCTTGAATATCTCAGGGATGGCGGCCAAAGTAATGTCTTCAATCTTGGGAACGGCAATGGGTTTTCGGTCAGAGAGGTGATTACAGTTGCCAGGGAGTTGACGGGGTGCGATATCCTTTGTGTAGAATCAGAGCGCAGACCCGGAGACCCGCCTGTTTTGATAGGGGATTCTGAAAAGATAAGACAGGTTCTGGATTGGAATCCGGTCCTTAACCAGCTGAAAACCATTATTGAGACAGCCTGGCAATGGCAAAAAAAAATATCGTAATGGCGCAAAATGCAGTACGAAAAAAAATCCTTGTTCTCACTTCCACCTTCCCGCGCTGGAAGGATGATGTCGAACCCCCGTTTGTTTATGAATTAAGCCGCCGCCTGAGTTCGAATTATTCAGTGCACATTCTGGCACCCCATGCCACCGGCGCCGCTACCGAAGAGTATTTCGATGGAATGCGGGTCACTCGTTATCGTTATTTTATAACACGCTGGGAAAGTTTGGCTTATCATGGCGGAATTCTGGCGAATCTGAAACAAAATCCTCTACGCTATTTAGTGGTCCCATTTTTCCTTTTAGGACAATTGGTAGCGTTTGTCCGTTTGCTGCACAATTACCGTTATGATTGTATTCATGCCCACTGGCTGATTCCCCAGGGTTTGATCGCCATAATTGCGCGTTTATTCATTAAATCGGTTCCGCCCGTGGTCGTCACCTCACACGGTGGTGATCTTTTCGGCCTTAAAGGTTTTGTGTTTAACCGACTGAAACGGTCCGTTGCCCTCCGGTCGGCTGCTGTTACAGTCGTCAGTCATGCGATGATGGATGTACTGCAGGAACTGAGGATCGCTGATAGCCGGATAAATGTGATACCTATGGGGGTTGATTTACGCAATCGTTTCGTTCCACCTGCCAAACGACAAGCAACCGCAGTGGTGCTTTTTGTCGGACGGCTGGTGGAAAAAAAAGGACTCAAATACTTGATCGAAGCGATGCCGTTGATTTTGAAAAAACATTCGAATGCAACTCTGAAAATTGTCGGCGACGGCCAGGAAAAAGAGAAAATTCTCAAACTTATATTGGAACTGGGCATAGGTGAACAGGTTGAATTTCTTGGGGCTGTTGCAAATGAAACCCTCACAGAAATATATCACTCGTCTGATGTGGTTGTTTTTCCGTCAGTTGTTGCAGGTAACGGTGACCGTGAGGGATTCGGGTTGGTGCTGGTGGAAGCACTGGGCTGTGAATGTGCGACTGTTGTTACGGATTTGCCGGCTATGCAGGATATAATTCATAATGGTAAATCAGCGCTTGTTGTCCCCCAGAAGGATGCCAACATTCTCGCAGAAAAAGTCAGTCTCCTGATAGACAATGATAAACTGCGTCATTTACTGGGAAAGCAGGGCAGGCAATATGTCCTGGAAAGATTTGATTGGGAAATTATCACTAGTCAATACAAAGAGCTTATCCGCTCGGTTATATAGTAATTTAGATACTATACCCTTCTTGATTTAAAAAACCTAAAATAAACTGCTTCACGACTTTTTCAACAGCCATATGTAACCGGGGCATAGCCAATAAGCGTATTTAACTATCCATCCTGCAAGTCTGGTCTTCATCGTGTCGGTTTTCAGCATGTAATCGGCCGAAAATCGATGCGGATTTTCAATAATGGATCGGGTGTAATCGATAATCTCAAATCTGTCCACCAGACGCCTCAAGGCCCAGTAAGACAGATGCTTTTCATAATATAAGCTGCCTTTGCCTGACCATTTGACATACAAATGAGCCAGCGGACGAGGAAAGACCGACAAAAAGGGGAGGTGATAGTGGGGTTCAATGATGTTTAGTCGATTGCCTGCGGCAAAATAGCATACGCCACCGGGTTTCAATATTCGGAAAATTTCATCCATCATCAATGCCGGGTTTGGTACATGTTCGTAAACCTGGGCGCAAATGACCGCATCAAAATAGTTTTCCGGCATTTCGATTTTTAGCGAATCGGCTTGAATAAATACCAGGTTATTTTTTGTATGGGTTGATTTGGCAAATTCAACAGCAGGGCGGTCAATATCGATACCGACCACCTCGCCGAAATACATCGCAAGATAATTGGCAATTAATCCCGTGGACGATCCGACATCCAGCAGGGTAAGAGATTTAAGGTCGGTGTTGAAATAATCCTGCAGCACAGATACCATTGTTTTAGCTTTGCGCTCTCTACCCAGGCGGTTATACATCTCCTCGCGGTGCATCTCCGAAAATTCGTATTGGTATTTATTCTCACTATTATCCATTTTAAATGATACTTTTGATCACTAAAATTGTTCCTCTTTTAAAACGAGCATAATTTTTTCCAATTCCTTTGCCAAATCTCTCCAAGTAGGAGAAACATCATAGTCCGTTTTCTTGTCGACAAGTCGTCTTTCAAGGGCTTCGGCCAATGACAACGGATTCCCCGGTTCATATAACCATTCCGGGTGATCTTTTAACACTGCCTTCAAGCCGCCGACTTTTGCAGCTATCACAGGGATATTACAAGCCATAAATTCCCTCGTCTTTTGAGGAAAACAGTATTTTCCAAAATCATCATCAGCATAACAGACGACGGCGACATCCAGTGCATTAATAAAATGAGGCACCTTCTCAAAGGGCAGTATTCCACAATCATGTATACGGGTGTCTGTGGGGATCTGAATATCTCGGGGTCCTGCCAGTGCAAGGTGTAGATCAGAATTTTGCTTTTTCAGTTTTTCAAATGCTTCCAGTAGCAAGTCTACTTCCCTGATTTTGTACAATGCTCCGGCGGTGCCGATAATGCGTGCATTCGATGGCAGGTCGAACATCTCCCGACAGCGTATTTTGTCTAGTGGTTTGAACAAATCTGTTCTAACCGCAAACTCGACTGGGTAAATGCGCTGATGAGGTGCATAACGGTCCAAAATGAATTCGGCGAAAGGACTGCTCAGACATGTGATGGCATCACTCCGACGCAATGCCCAGTGATATAGTTGTTTCGCCAGAGGTAGCCGGGCAACGAAAAATTCACCAAAATTATCGTAAATATCGAAGACAACCGGAACGTCATATATCCGCCCAAGGAAACAGCCAATGACACCATAGAAGGAATCCGAGCATGCCCAGATAATGTCCGATTCCTTAACATGGCGACGTGCAGTTTCAATAAACCGCACAAGCCCGGTAGCCTTAAAATAACCGGCATTAATACTTTTCCATAAAACTGGCCCATCCTTAATCCAACCCTCATTTTTATCTTGATAACTTAAACACAGTCCTTTAACCTGATGCCCCCTTTGCGCGAGGGCCAGCGGTATTTCACGAAATCGTCCGTAGCGATCATCAATCAAGTCCTTGTTCATGTACTGACGTTTGGTAATTACGAGTATTCGCACAAAAAAAGTTCCTCGTTTTACTGTCGATTGTTCTTGAAATGGGCATATAGATTTTGGTGTCAGTCCCGCGCCGTTTTATGGATTTTTATGATATCCGAAATTTTTTATACGGCATGTAAAGCGATCTGAAAATAAACTGGGCCATCCTCCAACCTTGATTCCGTTCATTTCGCATTTGCACCAATCTTTCTTCTTCCAACCTGTTATAAACAAATTTCACAATACTGCCGACGCCTGTTCCACCCATCAGCGCCACCGGAAACTTTCCAAACCTAACAGAGCATTTGTAATGAAGTGCCCGATAAAAAAAATCGTAGTCCATGTTTATTTTGAATTCTTCTCGAAATCCATTAATTTTGTTAAAGACACGCTTGTGAACAAAACATCCTTGATGAGGGAATATAAATTTGAAATGATTCCACCACAGGAGCCGAATTGGTTTTCTGAGAACTTTACCTCTAATCGGGTCATCTAACACTACTGGAAAACTCATGATATCGACCCGCTCCTTTTTTAAATAGTGTGAAACATTTTCCAGTATACCCGGATTCAGAAGTTGGTCATCTGCCTGAATAACGAGAACATATTGGCCCCTGGTTAGTCGGAGACCTTTGTTCAATGCATGGGAAATACCGCGATCCGGCTCTGAAATCCATTTCAGGCTATAGGAACTTTCAAATCTTTTGAGAATATCCTGAGTTTTATCACAAGACCCTCCGTCCACAACAATATGTTCAAAGTCCGTGAATATCTGCTCCGCGACAGAAGCTAAGGTATTTTCAAGCGTAGCACTACTGTTAAATGCGGCGGTTAAGATAGTGAAAAAGGTATTTTTTTTCGTGGTCGCAATAATGTTTTTCATAACATTCATAACTAGTTAAATGGAAGTCTTTTTTCCGGTTCATACTTGCCTCGATCAGCTAGGGGGATAAAGAAGAAACATTACCGGTTCATCGATTCATACAGATAAATCATCTGCTTGGCCACAGAAAATATCTCATATTCTGTTTCAACCTTTTTCCTTGCCTGTTTACTTAATGACATCCGGCGTTTTCTGTTTTCCAAAACCCACGCGATACCCCTGGCCAGATCATCCGGGACCCGAGACGCAGCAAGGTAACCGTTTTTCAGATGATCAACCATTTCATGAATGCCGCCGATATTGAAAGCTACACAGGGAGTACCACAGGCCATTGCTTCCATCACGGTGTTGGGAAGGTTGTCCTCTATGGAAGGAGCAATAAACACATCACTAGCTGCATAGACCATTGAAATCGAAATTTCGTCTTGCAACTTCCCTATATAAGTTGTTTTTATTCCGAATTCGGGTGGGTTAGGTGGTTTTGATGCTCCGAAGACGATTAATTCTACCGCATTGCTTGTTTTAGTACGAGAAAGGCGCTGGAGACAGGGCTTCAGATATTGGAAGCCTTTCCGCTTGTCGCTAGTGGCATTTAGGGCTCCAAACAAGATCAAATGCTTATCCTGAGGGAAATTAAGATATGACCTCGCAATTCTGCGATCTAGGGGACTAAATCGATTTATATCGATTCCATTGGGGATGATCTCAACGGACTTGTCCCTGAAAAGAGAACATTGCTGAGTACGCATTTTCATCCAATGGCTGGGTGCAACAAGTGTCAAGTTAAGGTGACGCCAGGCTTTTGCCTTGCGAGTCCAGGTCCACCTGGAAAGGTCGTTATTTTTTCTGCTTGCTAATTGCGGACACGTACCGCATGACTTTTTATATCCTTCACAATCTCCGGCATAATGGCATCCACCGGTAAACGGCCACATATCATGAAAAGTCCATACGATGGGTTGCTTAATCCGAGCCAACGTCCTCAAATTTATAAACCCTCTGCAGATCCAGTGGAGATGGACAATATCTGGATTAAGCGTTCTGATTTTTTTGATTAGAAAATCTGGTAGCCATTGCAAATGGAAATTCGTTGGCATCCTATTCCGATAAAGCAACTTGGGAAGGTGATCTATCGGTATTCTGAAGTGTGCAATTCCTTTTGCCACATTTGACTCTGGCCCAAAAATTGAATCGTCATTGCTCTGTTTATCATCCACAAGCAACATCGAATCAATGCCGTATGCCTGCAATCCTTTATGCAAACGAAAGGCGGCGCGCGCAGCGCCGCCAGAAATATTAGAAGAGTTGATGTGCAGTATTTTCATGAAATGTAAGCTTGTTTTTTAAAAATCTATACCTTAAATGAATTGTTTTAAGAAAAGGGAAAGAAAATCTAGAAACCTTTTCTGCTATTCTTAACCTTCCCAAATTCGGCAAGGTATCGAAAACTTTTTTATATATTACAGCATGGCTTCCATGACATGCTCCAATATTTTTAAGACCCATCATATGTGCGAATATTTTAAAAGTATATCGAAGGTGAAAGCTATTCGGGAGGTGACATTTTATTACAGGATAGAAATTATTCGCTATTATTAAGTAGCCATTGAGTCGGACAGAGTTTATCATTTCAGAAAAAGTCCTCAAAGCATCAGGGACATGCTCAAGGACATCAGTGCTGACAAGACAATCATATGTTTTATTCTGGCAATTTACAAAGCGAATGTTGGGAAATTCAGTCAAACTTTTTTGGTTGAATTCACTGGGATGCGGTTCAAAAATATCAATTCGTATACTGGAATCCTTTTTAGCAATTAATTTCGCTAAAGTCCCAAATCCACCTCCATAGTCAACAATTTTTTGTAAATCATTTTGCTTTTTATTTAAAATAATCCAGTCACTAATACTATGACGATGCTGCATTGACAAATCATCTTGTTCAATAAATAAACCGTTCAATATCCACACAGGATGACTATAGAATTTATCAATTTTATCCCAATCCGTTTTTTTATTATCACAGCCATAATTATCCCAGACTTGATCCATCATTGTCCAAATATCTTCTAGTTGTGGAGGATTATGGGGTGAAAGTGATAGAAGCTTTGCAATCTCCTCTTCTTCCTTAGCAGATAACCCAATATTTATAAATTTAAATTTTTTCATAATGAAATTCATTCTAACCAGTTTAGAAAACGATCATTGGTTATTTTTGCCAGTTCATATATATAAGTTTCATACCTACGTAGAAGCTTGGTTCGGATTTCTTTTGAAATTGGGGGCGGCTTTTGTCGCTTTTGGCAAAGATAAATCACAAAATCTCTTGAAAGTTTGGAATTTGCTTGTATACCTAAAATTTTTTGAATTCTGATATAATTGTTATTTAACTTTCTAAGAACAAATTGCATTTGAGAGGAATATACACTTCTTGAAATATTATGCGCCTTTAACTTAGGCTCGATTGGACATATTCCCAGAAAGTCACAAACCTTTTTAAAATTATCCTCAGGCTGATTTATAAAATCTTCGAATTTTAATATCAAGTTGTTTACGCCGAAGTAATCAAGATAGTTCTTCACCTGACCATAATATAGACCTGAACGGTAATACATGTAATTCCAGTAGTACTGGGGCTCCCAAAAATTTGGGATACGCTTATTTACTCTTTTTTCTTCAATATATAGTGCTTTTTCAAAACTTGTCGCATATTCATAACCTTCTTGTACCATCCAATTATAAAGAGAGTACGCCCTTTCAGCCGGATTTCTTAAAATAATAATTATTTTTGCATTAGGATTGAAATCTTTTATTCTTTGAGCGGCTCTATGATCAGTTAAATAAGCTGTTGATGCCTCGCCTATTAATTTGTTTTTTGTACTAGCATCTTGAAATAAGGCTAAATAATCCTCTGATGTCATTTTTTGACTCATATCAGAGAAAAAGGCTGGTTCTTTATTTAGCGCATCGCTGGGCATAAACACTTGAGGATTTTGTTTAAGGTACCACCACACAGCGGTCGTTCCCGATCTAGCTGCACCAACAATAAAAAAATTAGGCCGTTTCACCTTTTAGTGTCCAATTAATTGTTTTATAAATTTGTTAATCAGATAACCCATAAAGTTTCTGCAGTGAAGTGTTGTAAAAATTTTTTTATCTGCTTTTCTGATTGGCAGGATAAATTTGGGATGAATAAGGGGGAATTTGATATCAGTTTTAGGGTTTTTACCCAATTTGTCATAACCGGATTTTGTATGAGTGGCATTTTCAGTAAAACCTATATTTTCAATTAAATTACAATTGGGATGGATGGCATAGCCGCCCTGCATACATCTTGATAAGAGCCATAAATATCCCCAACTGTCGATACGCTCTAGGTAAGTTTGCGTAAAACGATCTTTAAAGAATGATTGTTCTTTTTTACTATGAAAAATGTTCTTAAATGTTTTGCTTTTAAGAAAATATTCATAATCAGACATATTTTCAGAGTAATATTTCCAAGCTCGTTTCCATGTTGCCCATCCCCAAATCAGATTGTAATTGGAGAAATAGTAGCTGGCATCTCCATATCTCTTGCCAAAGTGGGGATTGTACCCTGCAATATGCATAATTCGCATATCATCCTTGTATCTTTTTAACAGTTCTTCACAGAACCAAAAAAAACTCAGGCTAGGTAGACAATCGTCCTCCAGGATAATCCCTTCATCTACAAATTCAAAAAACCAGTTAATCGCATTGCTCACTGCTTTCCTGCACCCCAGATTTTCATTGCGGAAAAGAGTTTTTACTTCACATTCCCAATTTATTTCTTTGACGACCGCGCGTGTTTGATCGCATTGTTTCTTTTCCTCCGGCTTATTTTGTCTTGGTCCATCTGCAGCAATAAAAAACCTGGGCGGTTGAAGTTTTTGAATAGTCTGAAATACCCGAAAAGTTGTTTCAGGCCGGTTAAAGATCAAAAATAAAACGGGCGTCGAAATCGGGTATGACGGTTTAGAACCTTCCTTATTCATATTACACCCATACTTTTGCAGGATGGAGTGGCACCCATCTGGCAGAAGATGCCAACAATATAAAAGATGTCCAATAGACGGGATTCATAGTAAATTTTTTGGAGAATAACATACTGACTTCATAGCGAAATTTATTTCCCTTAGATTTCCTAATGTCTGTCTTAATCATATCCTGAATTACGTAAATTTCAGAATAGGTCATCAGGCTATAACCCTTGCGCCTTGCCCGTAATGTAAATTCATAATCAAATGTTAATTGTCTGCTCAAACTAAATTTCTTGCACATCGACCTCTATTTAGCATTTAATAATTCAGAATCAACAAGCCTTTAAAATATAAAGTTATTTTTTTAAGCTACATTGATAATCTTTTAACATTACTTGCTGATAATATTTAAAACCCGCCATCATTGAAACGGTAATATGCGCAATGGTTTTGACCGATATTTCTATTGGAATATATCTGTAGCGATACGAAGCCATTCTGCAATCATCTTCCTGGTAAAGCACATCCTGTGCTAAATTCCCCCAGCGTCCCACTGGCATAATATCAATAGCCATGTTCGCGTGCCCAGATGGAAGCAGCATATTTGAACCATGGACTCCAATAGCCACATCTGTCTGTGCATATATCTTGCATAATTCGCGTTCATTTGCTTCATCAAACTTTTCAACTCTTTGATCTGAAATCCACTCAGGAAAATTTCCTGATTTTCCTAAACCAGCAACAACAAACTCAACATCCTTATAACCTTTTTTAATTTGCCTAAAGAGGTTCACAATTTTGTTTCTTTGAAGCCAGAAAAACGGCGTTTTTATCTTCAATCTCCTTGCAACCCGATAAGGAATATTTCCATTGTTCCACAGCCTGTCCTCCCGCCAAACAAAGAGAACCTGTCTTTTTTCGTCTAGTAGCTTATTGACCTTTGATACCTTTGTATAATCTAAAACATCAAAATCCTTAGGGTGCGCAAGTGCTTTGCTCACATAAACGGTATTAAAGCGCTCAATCTCACTTTTTATTTTTTTTTCCAGGTCTGGATAATATTTCTGGCTATTCTTTAAGCTAATATTTACAATCCATATCTCAGAAACATCTTCAGGAACACACCACTTTAAGAAAGCCGGCACCATAACAACCAAATTTTGTTTGGATTTGATATGGCGACTGGCATTAAGTAACTTTAATAGTGAATGACCATACAGATAATCAATGCAGTTAAGGATAACAACATCATCTAATATTTCTCTTTTTTTTTCAATAATCAACTCAACTGGTCTGGGGGAAGGCTCGCAAAGAAATTTTTGAAACGGCACACCAAACCACTCTCGCGCCCGATCACCAAATAGTTCGTAAGTATCTTTAGCCACATGAAAGCTTGCATGTACGCCGTGTCCTACAGGAAGATCAGAAATAAAGTCTTTTTCACAGTTGTTGCAATGTGTTTCTGCGCAGATATGGATGCCCTGCCATAACAATTTTTGCGCTAACAATCTTTTTTGGCATATAGGGCAATTCAGATTTACTTCTATGCTTGGTTTAATCTTTATCATTTAAAATCAATGTGATTGCTAACAGCAACCCAATTAGAATATTGAAAATTTTCCATCCTCGGCACATAGTTACTAAACTTTATCCCCTTTGGGTATAGCTTCCAAACCCGAAAACCTGATTTGTTTAATATTTCAAAGAAATTTTTCAGTGTAGTATTACTATCGATATTAGCACCACCATATTCAAATTGAACAAAGTCAATAAAGTTTGGGTTAAGGTAATCACCAAGACCTTTCATAACCGCCAGCTCATGACCCTCTACATCAATCTTCAAGAAATCTATATGCTCTATATTATTCTCATTAATGTAATCATATAGCCTTATACATTGGGCATCTTCTGTTTCTCCCATGTCAATATTATAAAAACTCAAATCGCGCTTAGTCAAAGATGCAAGCGTGCTTCCAGGCTTGTCACAATAAAGAGGAAGTGTTTCATTCTTATCCGAACATGCGAATTTGGAGATACATATATTATTACAGCCATGATATCTTTCTATGAGCCTTATATATGCAACAGCAGATGGCTCAAATAGATGTAATTCGTAATTCTGGATTCTGGATTTGACATAATTTGACCAATCCCCTTTATTTGCACCCACATCAAATACAACAATTGACTTGAGGGGAGTATTAGTTTTGATTTTAGAAAATTTATCTAAGAAAGCTTCTTCTCCATTTTTGTGAAAATTTGTATTATTATTATTTTCCAGCAAGTCAATTAGCCTATACATGCCCGACAACAATTTACGTCGAATCATCGCACTCGTCTCCCCCATTTTAAAAATGAACCTCTATAAAAGCCTTCCATTTAATAACCCCCCAATTGCTATTTTTACCCCATCTACGAATGTTTTTGGCATAATCTCCCATGATTGAGTTGCTATTTTCTGAAAAAATTTTATAAAGGCTCTTCCATTTTCCCTTGGAACCGCAATAATAACATCTTCATGAATGAATATTTTATATCCTGTATCAGTTAAATGTATTATGATTTGGGAAATATCAGGCCATTCGTCTATATTATGTGGCAATGGGGGGGGGCACATAAATAGTCTGGCATCATCAATCAATATATAGTGTTTTATCCCTTTTTTTGTTATTAGACCCAGCTCATCAAGCAAAGGGCACTCATCATCATTTCCAAATGTTTCACCGCCACTCCAGTGCGCATCTAACCAAAAAACAGCCAGCGTATCAATTTCATTTATAATCTTTTTAAGACATTCCTTTGAAGTACCATACATGAATCTAATATTACTTATATTTCCATATTTTTTTAAAGCCTCATTATATAACTTTTTTGAGGCCTCAATTGTATAGACTATATCAAATGTTTTGCTTGCCCATACGCTTGTCTGAGCTTTATACGTTCCGGTTTCAATAAATATTTTTACACCAAGCCCCCTGATTTTATCCAGAACTTCTGCAGATGGTCCCATTTTGACAATACTCATTACAAATACCCCCAATCAAACAAGTTTAATAAAATGAAAGAGCCCGGTACCAAAACCTTTTGTAAGATCATAATTATCATAAAGTTTATAGCCATATTGGTATTTTTCCTCTATAAGTTTCAAACCATCGAACATCTTTATAATGCTTTCCCTCGTAAATGCTCTATGCGCATTGAAGTAGATTTTATCTTTAGCATCTATAGGCAATGAGATAAGCAATACTCCCTCCACAGCCAAAACCCTTTTTAACTCATTAACCGCTTTAAGTGTTCCCTCAGGGTCAATTTCATCACCATATCGCCCCAGTCCTATATGCTCAATAACACATAAAGAAGATAGGCTCTGAATACTGTTATCCTCATATGGAAGGTCTAATATACTTCCCTTTATAAATTCTAAGTTCGGCAATGACACTGGAATTTGCCTAATATCAACCATGTCTGTTTTCACAAATTGAGATATAATTCCAATCGTTTTGAGTGATGATCCAATATCTACGTGTTTGTCCGGATTAAGTAAAAAAATCTTGGATGCCGCCCAACAGTCTTGATAAAAATAGACGGGTTCAACAGGAATAGTTTCTGTTTTGTCGAACACACAGGGAAAAATACTTTTTATATTAGGCGATGCGTAATTATTACTTTTCGATTTGCATTTTTTTTTATAATCGAAATAATTGGCGAAGTATGTTATTAAACGGATTGGAAAGCTAACATAACTCTTTAAGGGCAAAGCAATCCATATCCTTGTAATAATCAGAAAATGATTTAATTTTAAAAATTTAATTATGATTTTCAGAAAATCCTTCACCAAACAACCTCCAAAAACTCCATATTCCATTTATCATTGCAATAAAATTGTCTTTTGTTTCACTGTAAAAAGCATCCAACACAAATATTGTAAGTGTAAACGATATTATTGTAGCAATAATCGCTCCTGAAGCGCCATAACTCGGAATAAGTGAATAATTAAAAGTAATATTTGAAATTGCGCCGATAACAGAAACTACAAAGGAATATTTAAATAAATTATTATTTGTGATGAATAGAGACCTAGCTACACCCAAATTAGTAAAAAACAACCTTATCGCGAATAATTGTAACAGCCATCCAGCTTTAGCATAAGCTTCGCCAAATAAAAAAATCACAATCGGTTCAGCTGTCAGATAAATAGGAATAGCAACAGCAAGGAATAGCAAAAACATCAGTCTATACAACTGAGTTAATCTCTGGCGATAAAAAGTTTCACTTGTTTTTTTTGCATTTGTGATTGATGGCGCAAGACTGCTATAAATAACCATGGGGATAAAACCGAAGGCTTCGATCATACGCATCGCGACAGAGTATTGTCCGACTTCCGCTGATCCAATCATTTCGTTTAGCATCACTTGATCGATTCGCGCTTGAATCATTATTGCACCACTTGACAATATCAATGGCCAGCTATCCCACAATAGCTCTTTTGCGGTCTGCCATCTCCATTTCCAATACCAAACCTTGCCGTTATTTTTCAGATATATAGCAACCAAACCTAGCGCCAGCACAACCGCATCGAGCAAAAAGATCCACGCAAACCATACAAGGGGAGCTGATATCCAGACAAAAACCAATTTGGTTATAGAAGAAACCACAAGCTGGATAACCTGAATATACACCACATATTTGGATTTTACTTCTGCCTGATAATTAAAATCTATAACATTAAAGGCCTGGAAGAGGACTGCAAAGGCGATGATGGCAATAAGGATATTTGTTTGGGTGTCATTATGGGTAAACGGGGTTGCGGCGGCAATGCCGATCCACATCAAAATTGCGCCGCCTGCTTTAAGCCAGAAGGCGGTGCCAAGCAGTTCATACCGGCGCTCCGGGGTTTTGACAAGCTCCCGCACCATGATGCCGTCTAAACCCAGAGTCGCCAGCGCTGTAAAGAGTCCAGCAAAACTGCCTGCATAGCTTAAAAGCCCGAATCTCTCAGGCCCGAGATAACGAGCAACATAGATGCCAACAAAGAGCGCCACGACCATGCTCAACACGCGGTGTCCCATGAGCCATGAGGTGTTGGCAAAATATCGTTTGAAGCCTTGGGAACTAATAGAGGTGGCCATAAGCTTATTCACTGTTTAATTCCCAGATTAATATATTGGGACATGCTTTTAGCTTTGGTTCAAATTCTTTAAATTCATCCCAGCTTAGGACAAGAGTGCGAATTTTTCTATTGATATAACGCTCAGTTTTTCTGGTGAGGTCGTTTAAGTGATACTGGTCAATATCGCCAATAAGTAAAATATCAATTATTCCGGTGTCTTTTCCCTCGGCATAGTCATCTATGAGATAAGCTCGCTCCAGATCTCCCAGTCTTCTGACAATGCCATCAATAACCTGGTCAATGCCCATAACTTTGCTGACCATGGATTTTAATTCTGGGAAAAGGGTATGTTCCTCATTCGCCATATAATAGACCTGGCGACCGTTTTTCTCGGATTTGAGCAGATTAGTGCTGGTCAACTGGTTGAGCTCTTCGCGCACGGCGTTTGAAGAGACATTAAACTCTTTGGCCAACTCCCGCAAATAGGATCGGGTCTTGGGATTAAAAAAGAACCGCATCAATAACTTAATCCTGGTTTTTGATGAGATAATTCCTGATAATAGATTCTCCAAAACATGCCTCTATTCGAGTAGTTTTTCTACTCATAATATAAGAAATATTGGATGACGTCAACATAAAGAAAATATGCAAATTACGTGCTAAGTTACCATATCAGGAAAAAAGGTGGGATAATTGAATATAAAATTTGATTCAGGGTTAAATCCGGAGTGGACATTAAATGCAAAACTGAAATATTTAGCAAATATTTCAGCCTGTTAAAATTAATCAGGATTTATTCGTAAGTTCTTTATTTAAAATTCGACAGGGTGGCTCGGTCAAAATAAATGTAAAGGATTGCAGATAATTCTCAATTAGAGCAGAAATATTACGCATGTCGGATATGAAAGCGTCAAAATATTGAAACTATAAATAATAGGTCAACCAGGTACTTGACCCTGTCCGAGCACCCAGATCATATGATTTATGATATCTTGTCTTTTTTCTTTGGGGGGCTGCCAACCTTTTCTTCGAGCCTGCTTTTGCCAATCACCATAACATGGGTACATTGTGCGAGGCTCTCAATAGGAAGGTTTGCCTCGCCTTTTCGGAACAATACGTTTCCTGGAAGGTCTGCATGTTTTGTTTGTTTGGTGAGTGGAACAACTATGACCCTCTGGAATTTGCTTCGGTTGCACGTGAAAAGCAGTTAATAATGAAATTGAGCAACTGTGAATTCAAATACCGCTGTTAGAAATAATAGACCAGCCAGAGAAAGGCATTATCCGGAGATTTAGTGCGAATATCGGTGCCGGGGAGGGTGAATCTTCCGAATTCAGTGCTTTCGGCCCCGTATGAAACACTGAGACCGCCGGTCATTTGCAGGTTTTGTGTGATGTCCCAGGTGGCATAGGGCTGCAGAATTCCCGATGGGTCTTCGACGTTGTTGATGGCGGTGAAAAATACCTGAAACAGCGGGTGCAATTCTATTTGAATGTTGGCGCTTAGATAATTTCGACCCAGAACAAACAGTTCTCCCCGGGCCAGTCGTTCGTTAATATTGGGTTCCAGCAGGGCATCCGGGTAGTTGTCTTTACCCAGACCGTTAAAATAATATTCGATAAGTCCGTAAACGTTTTTTTCAAACCAAACCCAGGAGTAATCCATATTGGCCACCAGGGAGAAGTAGTCGTCGCTGTCATCCAGAAACGTCCAGGTGCCGTCCAATCGCCAGGCGGTGTTTCCCAAATAGCCCCTGCTGCCGATGCCGACAACGTTGTCCGCGAAGTGTTTGGATCCCATTAAATCAAACTCGGTGGTTCCAGCGGCAAAATGCAGTTTCCCGGCCACGGAAGCCTGATCTGACTCAACCTTATTGGTATCGGGGTTGCGACGTGCGACGTAGAGCAGTTGCACATCGCCGAATTGTGACATCGAAAATTGGGCATTGACCATATCATCACCGACTTTGTAATCGCGATCAATGGCGGTTGGCGGGAAGGGATTAAACAGGTCCATGGGGTTGAAAATAAAGCCGTTACCCCAAGTGACGGCCTGCCGCCCGACTCGCACCGAACCCCACTGCCGGTTCAGCGCCAGGTATAAACGATCCAGGCGTTGAAGCAGAAACCAGCTATCTTTTTCTTTAATCGTGTGGGTAAGATCCATCAAACGGCGATCGTCATCCAAAGGGGCGCCAAGGAAAAACACATCACCGGAGAGATTCGGAAATATTTCTTCTAACTCATTTTGTTTTCGGATGGTGTCGCCACCGGCCCAAATGAGTTCATAGTCAACTTCAAAGAACACCGAATCGCTGAAAAAAGTCTCATTGATCAGCCGCAAATTGGCGCTGCCGTCGTAATAGTTGCCGGTCCCTACCGGTGCAAAAATTGTGTCGTCCGTGACCCGTGATCCGGCGCCGGTGGTTTTGAGCCGTCCACCCCAGTGAGTATCGATATTTTCCCAAAAAGATTTTTGAGAGGATTGGGCAGGAAGAGGGGAGGGGGATTCATTATTCGTTGATGGGGCTTGAGCATAACCCGGGATGATGTATTGAAAAACGGCTAGTGAGATCATGCACCAACAGACAAGAAGTAAATTCTTTTTCAAGTAGCGGCTATACATAAAGTTAAGGAAATGTGAAATGTTACGCTTGGGTGGATTAATGGTTCCCTCGCGGCGGATTTTGCTTAAAAAAGGATTTGAATCCGCGACCCAAATCGCGGCTGGAAGCCGCCCCCACCTGCGCCAGCTCACATGGTCAACTGCAAAATGTCACCATTTTATTTCTACGGACTACCGACAACAGACAACGAACAAATCTTCATTTCATCCGATCACTCACCAGACGCCCATCCTGCAAAACTACAAGGCGGCGGGCATAATCCATCACCATTTTATCGTGGGTCGAAAAAATGAAGGTTACGTTTTTCTCTGCATTCATCTTCTTCATCATTTCCAGCAATCCGTTGCCGGTTTCGGAATCCAGGTTGGCGGTCGGCTCATCAGCAAGGACAATTGATGGGTTGGAAACGATGGCACGTGCTACGGCCACACGTTGCTGCTGCCCACCGGACAATTCGGCCGGACGCCGGTCGTACTTGCCGTCAAGGCCCACATCATCCAGGATAGCTTTTGCCCGTTGTTGCCGCTCACGGGCACTTACGCCTTGAAGCAGCATGACAAATTCGACATTTTCGGCTGCCGACAATACCGGAATCAAGTTGTAGGCCTGAAATACAAATCCGATCTTATGCAGTCTTAAGTGTGCTAGTCGCGACGGGGACATCTCGTCATAGGCGTTGCCATCCACCACAGTGCTGCCGGCGTCCGAAGCGTCTAGTCCCCCCACGATATTCAGCAAGGTGGTTTTGCCGGAACCCGACGGTCCGGCGACTGCCGTAAATTCACCTTTTTCAATGACGAGACTGATATCTCTTAAGGCGTGGACATCGATTTCCCCTTGCCGGTATGATTTGTTTACATCGATGCATTCAACAATTTTCATTTCCAAACTCCCAAGCGAATTGAATAATTAAGATTGAAGATTGAAGATTTGTGGAGGTCGCTTCGCTCCGTCAATTTAAGCTCAATTCGGATATAGTTCCCCGCAGTTTGCTGCGTTAAAATTTCAATTGCATTAGTTAATGTCCCGTGACTTGTCACGAAGGTTTCGTTGATATTTTTTTAAAAAATTGATCCGCCGGCTTCCAGCCCGTAGGGTAGAGCTTACAACTCAGAGAGAGGCGGACCTTAAATATTCAATCTTCAATCGACAATCTTCAATACTAGGTGTGCGCCAATGCTTCCACCGGTGTAAACCGCGCCGCTTTCATCGCCGGGTAAGCGCTGACAAGAATCCCTAAAAACAGAACAACAAGATTGGACATCAAAATATCTTTAAGCGCAATGGCCGGGTAGATCACCCGGGTCATACCGGCATATTCCGCACCGGCTGCCAGGGCCGAGAGATCGATTCCACTGCCAGCCAGAGCAAAAATACAGATAAACGCCAGAATGTTGCCGATGACCATGCCTGTTACCAGCAAAAGAATTGATTCCGTCAAAACTTCCCTGAGAATCCACCAGGGTTTCATGCCCAAAGCCTTGAGCAGACCGAATTCACGCATACGTTCAAAAACGGCCATGAGCGTCGTGTTGACGATGCCAAATCCCATAGCGACAAAGACGACGAGATACCAGATCCACATGAATCCATCGAGTATTTTCAAATACGCAGTTTGAAAAGGCAGTAGTTCGCGCCAGGTGTTGACCTCAAATTGCTCGGGGGGCAGGGTGGCTTTTAACTGGTTATAGACTTCGGGATTATCCGGTTTTCCCGGCAAAAGAATCGAAATCTCGGAGATGCCCTCTCCAAGTCTGAGCATTTTCCGGCTCGCCTGCTGCAAAACAAAGACAAATTGTTTTTCGGTAGCCTCCATTTCTGCTCCGAAAACCCCGACAATGCGAAAGGCGCGGGACGCAATTTCCCGCTGGGTGTCCTGGGACATCAGCACCAGCTTACGTCCCAGTTTCGTATCGAATTTTTTCATCAGGGCTTCCCCGATAACGATCCCGTTACGGTCATCGGCGTTGAGATAGCGTCCTTGTGAAATCGCCGTGCCGATAAATGATACCTTCGCTTCGGATGAGGGATCGATACCCACCAGGGTGACACCGTTGGAGTGTCGGGCATTGCTGGCTACAGCATTCACCCGCACCCGAGCCGTCCACACTGCACCCTCCGGTAAAATTTTGCCTAAGGTCTTGTCTACCAACAACGGATCGGCAATACTGTTTTCAATTGCCGGATCATCGCGATATCCTTTGTGATGGATCTGGATGTGTCCAGTGAGGGTGGAGATTCCGTTGTTAACCATTCCCACCGCTATCCCCCGCATCAGTGACCCCAGCATAACCATGCTCCATACCCCGATTACCACCGCGGTCAGGATAATGACGGTGCGTCGGGAGTTGCGCCAGATGTTGCGCCATGCCAGTTGAAGATACATAGTAAAGAAATGTCTAAAATAAGTTAAAATGCCTAAAATTATTAATTCCGAAATCCGTCTTCCACATTCCGTAATTAATTCTTTCCAACTTCCGCATTCCCACTTCCAAATTCCAATCATTCCACCTTCCGAATTCAATTCATTCCGATTCCCTCACAGCGCCCGCATTGCTTCCACCGGGTGCATACGACGAACTTTCAATGCCGGATACAGTGCCGTAAAAAAGGTGATAACCAATAGGGCCAGCGGGCCGCTGACTGCCGACAGCAGCGACAGTTTGGGATACATGCGACCGGTAATACCGAACTGGCTGAGCAACTCCGATGCGCCTGAAAAATCAATGCCATGGGATTGGAAGTAAATTGTGATCAGGCTGCCGGCTAAAATTCCGACAACAACTCCCACAAGGGCCATGACCATGGATTCGATCAACAGTATTTTGGTCAGGCGGCCTGGGGTGGTGCCAATGGCCATCATGACCCCGAATTCCCGGGTTCGCTCAAAGATTGCCATTAGAAAGGTGTTTAAAATGCTGAAGGCCACCACCAGCAACAAAAGCAGGTAAAAAATGAGCCCGCTGATCAGATCCATCTCGATGCTCTGACGCAGTCCGGGCATCAATTCATTCCAGTCAAGAACGATCAGGGGCTTTTTCAGGTTTAATGACGCCAGGTCTGATTTGATGGTGTGCTTTATCTTATCGAGGTCCTGAAGAGAATCGGCGATTAAGACCACCTCGTGGACGGCATCCTGCATGGAATAAATTTCCTGAAATGTTTTTAGTGGAATATGAATAGAGGCACGATCAAGTTCATCGATACCCGAACTGAAAATACCTTTTACTTTCACCACGGTGGCGGCAATCGAACCATCCCGCCCCTGGCCCACCAGCGATAGCTCATCGCCGATGGACACCCGTAGGTTGCGGGCCAGAAGCTTGCCCACCAGGGCCTGATCCGTGTCCGCTCCGGACAGGAATTCACCCTGCCGGATGAGGGATTTTAACCTGGAAACATCGGTTTCTCCTTGCGGGTCGATTCCTGTCACGACCACACCGTAAGTTCGTTGTTCCGAAGAAATTAATGAAAATGCCTGTCCTCTGAATGTATACGCCGCAACTTTCGGGATATCATCGACCAGGGCGGCAATTTTCTCAGGATTGGTCACGACCAGTCGAATGCTTTTTTTATCCTGATATTCATCCGCCTGGATCTGTAAATGCCCGGTATGTATTTTAACCGAGGAGTTAATCATGGTTTCATAGCTGCCGAACTGAAAGGAGAGCATAAACACCAGCAGCAGACTGGCGAATGTGATGGCACCGATGGTCAATATTGTTCGCCGGGGATTGCGCCAGATGTTGCGCCAGGCCATTTTGACATCGATGGACAAATCATTATCTCCGGGCTTTTCTCAGACTGGTCAGGGTGAAGAGGTTGTCGGGTAGGGCAGATTTAAATGCCAGGAATTTATAGTTCAATTCGGTGTACTTATCATCCTCATCGACCTTGCGCATTCGCCAGATCTTGGGATACAGTTTACCGCCCAGGATCTGAATTTCAAGCGTGGTCATGACCTTCACCGGTTCGAGATCTTCATCATAGAATTCCTGACTGAGCCAGATGAGATCCTCTCGAATTTTAAGCTTTTGCATCCCCCAGACCACCGGAGCCTCCGGTTTGGGCATGGATTTGATCAGGTATACCGTCAGACCGCCATGGTTTTCGGTTCCGGTAATGGCGTGGGTATAATCCGTAAGCAGGCTGTCGCTTTTGGCAAGGTCGTTATTGGAAAAATCTGATCCCATCCAAGACTGGGACATCATCGACGGGGGAACTTTGATCACCCGGTTGATCTTGGGATTGTACATCCACATCTCGCGCCCTTTCTTCAGGGTACCGTTGCCCCGGTCCTTGGGGGGGGCCTCGATATAAAAAAGGCTGTCTTTCCGGCCCCGGGTCCAGGCCTTGATCGTCATCTTGCGTGCCCAGTCCGGCCGGTGAACGGTCATGTCAACTTCTGAAACCGAGGATTTGTCGCGCATATAATTAAAGCTGTCTTCCACTAGAGACTGGGCATCCAAGGCCTCGGCTTTAGAACCCTGCAACAGAACCAATAGCAAGACTAGCCAAAATGTTTTTGTTAACAAATTTAACATCATTAACTCCGCTGCAGTTGATTGGTATTGTCGGTTGTTTGTCTGCTGACACTATCCAATTGCTATTTACCTGTGCTATCCGTTTACATTTGTGCTGCAATTAATCTTCATTCGACAATCCCCTGATTACGACCTTTAAAAAGTTCCTGGCAGTAATTAAAGGATCAAATTTTTTTTCAAACCAGGCCTGAATGAAAAGGGCATCCCAGGTTCCCACTAAGGCGGCCGCGATGGATGCCGAATCGACATCCGATCGAAACTCGCCGCGTTCGATACCGTCGCGGATTAACGCTACCACAAGTCCCCGGAATTCATTATACAGGCGGCGAAAAGCCTCTTTAAATCGATCGCGTATTTGAGAAGAAGAGGAAGCCGCCCAGAACTCAATGGTCAGGGTAAATACATCCTGGATCTCATCCCACATGCCCATGATCGAATCACTCAAAACCTCCAGACGCTGGGTCGCTGATCCGCCCAGGTGGGAAACACTGACCTTGGCCTCGGTACCGGTCTGCAGTATAAACCATTCGAACACGGCGAAAAAAAGATCCTCTTTGCTGTCAAAATATGCGTAAATGGTTCCTTTGCCGATTTCAGCTTTGACGGCAATGTCGGCCACGGATGAACCGGCATAGCCTTTTTGGGCAAAGACCCGGGCCGCCGCTTCGATGATTCGATCTCTTTTGTCTTTTTGGGGCTGAGAATTGAGTGGCACTTCCGGCTATCCTATAAATTAGAACTGAATGGTCGGTTTATAACATTTTGATATATTTATTAAATTTGAAAAATAAAAAACTAATGATTTTATGACCGACCAGTCAGTCAGAAACTAACAAGTTCTTTCTTCGATGTCAAGATGAAATATGGGTTATGACGCCTTCAAGTTCATATCAAAATTTTAATTGCCTAAGTCGCTTTTATCATATATAAAATCTAGTTCCTGATCGAGAACAAGCAGGTCCAAAAATTTGGTTTTAAAATGATAGAAAAGGATAATATGTCAAAAGTTGAGAAACTGATTGAAAAGGGCGTTAAGATCGATCGGCCATTCAGCGTTGAGATTGGTGATGAGGTCGACATCGACCGTATCTCCGGCGATGGGGTCGTCATTTACGCCGGATGTAAAATTTTCGGCGCTGATACGCTGATTCTGCCAGGCGCAAAACTGGGTTATGAAGCACCGGTTACGGTGGATAATTGCCAAGTCGGGCCTGATGTTGAACTTAAAGGGGGGTATTTCAATCAGGCTGTTTTTTTAGAAAAAGCCAGATTAGGTCTGGGATCTCATGTCCGGGAGGCGACCATTCTCGAAGAACAGGCCGTCATTGCCCATACTGTCGCGCTGAAACATACCATTCTTTTCCCCTTTGTCACCCTGGGCAGTCTGATCAATTTTTGTGACTGCTTGATGGCCGGCGGCACCAGCCGAAAAAATCACAGTGAAGTCGGCAGCTCTTACATTCATTTTAATTTTACACCCAACCAGGACAAGGCGACTGCATCTTTAATCGGCGATGTACCCAGGGGCGTGATGCTGAACCGCAGACCCATATTTTTGGGAGGGCAGGGGGGACTGGTGGGTCCGTGTCGACTGAATTTCGGTATCACCGTTGCGGCCGGTACCATTGTCCGTAAAGATGAAATCAGACAAGATCGGCTGATTTACGGCGGAGAAGGGAAGGGCGGCAGCGTTCCTTTTGCGCCGGGAAAATTCCACAGCAACAAAAAAATTATGCTAAACAACATCATCTATATCGGAAACCTGATCGCTTTGCAGCAGTGGTATCGACAGGTACGAACGCTATTTATATCAAAAAGATTTCCCGAAATCCTAATGTTGGGGCTTAATAAAAATATCCAGGCAGCCATTGAGGAACGAATCAAACGGCTCGAAGCGGTTTGCCTGAAAACGCCGGATACCGGGCATCAGAAGTCGGAGATTTACCAATGCTGGCCCGAATTGAATGATTCTTTCCATGTCCATGGGGTAAAAGAAGGGGATGCGGACCTTAGGGATAAATTCCTTGAGAGTGTTTCCAAGGGTATATCGGCAAACGGTAAAGATTACATTGCCGTCATACAGGCACTTGCCGCAGAAGATTCAGAAAACGGCGTCCGATGGCTTCAGGGGATTGTAGACGACATCAC
>CALZJV010000012.1 GCA_945787595.1 uncultured Desulfobacterales bacterium
AAACCTGACACCTGAAACCTTGAACAGATTTGATCTATGGCAGAGCCGATCACCTCTGACCTGGCCCTGAGGACCAGGTTTTCGATTTTGAATAAATAAAGTTAGTTGCTTAATGAAAATCCCAAGCATCAAATCACAAATCCCAAACAAATTCAAATGTTCGAAATTCAAAACAGATAAAATGACAGCGAGACATCGGATAAGTCATCGAAATGTTTTGGTCATTGGAACTTGGAATTTTGATATTGTTTGGAATTTGAGTATTGTGATTTGGGATTTTGGTGCCGTATCCGGAAAATATAATCGCTTCTATCTCAGTCTTCCTCCCAGTGAATACACTCCACCGGGCATGTATCCATGGCCTCTTCAATGCAATCCTCGGGTCCGCCTTCGGGCATGATGACTTCCGCCTTCTCTTCCTCTTCGTTAAAGGTAAATACTTCCGAGCAAAGCTCCACACAGCTTTCACAGCCAATGCATTCCTCGGCGTCTATCACAACTGATTTTCCCATTTTCGATCTCCTTGTTCTCATTTCCATTGTATAGATTCAACGGCTGTCGTCGCCTGTTATCATCACCTATGTGTCTCACTATGGAGGCATACAGACCAAATTAAGCTTGTTTTTAGAATAATCAAGGCACCTTTTTCAGTTGACAGAGCATCGACAAAATTATAGTTGCATTAGTCTTTGCCGCAATAACGGTATTACCTAATTCGAGCAATTTTTTGCGAAAAGATGTGCCCAGATTTTGATGCAGATCAAGTAAAAAATGGCTCAATCTAGATATAATTCAGCGGAACCATCAATGGGATCTCAAACCGATATACAAGAAAATAAAAAAACGGATGTCCGCAACAACCGATTTCAAACCGGAAAGATCCTGGCATTGTCCATCGGGCATTTTATCCACGACATCTATTCCAGTTTTCTCTCCCCGCTATTGCCTCTTTTGATTGATAAATTGTCCTTAAGCCTGACTCAGGCCGGTTTTCTCTCAACGATTATGCAGCTGCCCGCCTTGCTGAACCCCTATATAGGTGTATTGGCCGACCGCATCAGTGTCCGTTATTTTGTTATTCTGGCCCCCGCCATGACAGCCGTTCCCATGAGCCTTATCGGAATAGCCCCCAGTTACGGCGTTCTGCTGCTCCTTCTATTTATCACCGGAATCAGCGTTTCCATTTTTCATGTGCCATCGCCGGTGATGATAGCGCAGCTGTCCGCTGCCAGGAAGGGCCGCGGAATGAGCTTTTTCATGACCGGAGGAGAGCTTGCCAGGACCATTGGTCCCCTGGTGGCGGTCGCGGGGGTTTCCCTTCTGGGTCTGGAAGGATTTTATCCTGTGATGGTTTTTGGTTTGTTTTCATCCGGTTGGCTGTACTTAAAACTCCGCGACGCCCCGGTTAACACCGTTCACACAAAGCGCAACGCGTCAGCGCTGCAAACATGGCGCAAGCTGCGCTTCATCCTTTGGCCCTTGGCAGTGATCCTGGTTTCTCGCGGGTTTATGCACGCCTCCATGACCGCATTTTTACCGACATATATCAAACAGGAAACCGGAAATCTCTGGCTGGCCGGCATGGCCCTGACGTTATTTGAAGTTGCCGGTGTGGCCGGGGTGTTGACGGCCGGCTCCATGAGCGACCTGTTCGGCCGCCGCAAAACACTGCTGGTTTCTCTGGTTGGCGCTCCGATTTGCCTGTTCGTTTTTACAATAACCGGCGGCTGGTTTCGGATAGCCGCCTTGCTTGTCACCGGATTCACCCTATTATCCACCACCCCGGTCATGCTGGCCCTGGTCCAGGAACACGCCAGACATTCTCCGGCGGCAGCCAACGGACTGTTTATGATGATATCGTTTATCGCCCGTTCGGCGGTGGTTGTCGTGGTCGGGTTCATCGCCGACCGCATCGGGCTGCAGTCCGCCTATTTAATCAGCGCTGCCATGGGTTTGATTGGTATTCCATTTATTTTTCAATTACCGAAAAAGTAGCTAAGCTTTTTCTGAGACTACGCTCGGAAGAAGTGGACCCTTCGGGGCAGTTGTCAATGCCAAAATTAGAACTGCAAATCCCAAACACAGACAAACCGGAAATAGCAAATTACGAGCACCACCTGATCTTAAAATTGGGCCAAATAAATTCCAAATTATAATATCCAAATCCGCCTGAGGCGGATCAAAAGCCAATTGTTTGGGATTTTGAATTTCGGTCATTGTGATTTGTTTGGAATTTGTGATTTGTTATTTGGAATTTTTTGTTACTGAAACCCGAACACTGGCACCTCACGTTCCTTACAACATTTGTCAGAAAAATACACTAAGAGCCTAGTCAAATCGTTCTTCCTTCCAAGGATCAGCGCTGTTGCTATACCCGCTACTTTCATAAAATCCCGGTTCATCAACGGTGGAGAATTTGATTTCCGTAAGCCATTTTACGCTTTTGTAAAAATAGCGATCCGGTACCAGAACTCTCAGGGGGGCACCATGGGCCTGGGGAAGCTTTCGGTCGTTGAAACCATGGGCCAGTAGGACATTGTTTTTAAGGGCTTCGGCAAGGGGGATGCTGCTGGTATAAACCCCAGGAGCCTTAAAAATAACGAAACCGGCAGTTTCTTTGACTTTCACAAGATTTACAATCGTTTTCATCGGGATACCGCGCCAGCGAGAATCCAGCAGGGTCCAACCGGTGACACAATGGACATCACAGATCAGATCGATCTGTTTTAACGCCATCAGGTCCGAAATCATTAATGTCATCGGATCTTCGACTTCACCTGCAATTTTCAGACGCCATCCGGGCACATCTTCGTCTGGTTGCCCGCCTCCCATGTTGGGGAGCGCTTTTACGGCATGCTGCCCGGGCGGGATTCGCGGCCTTCCGTCCGGTCTAAGCTGTGCCGCTAACGCTCGGTTCCCGGAACCCATCAATTTAACAAACACACCCGGTAAACCGATTGACACCATGGTTCCGCCGGCAGACCCCATAAATTCACGCCGGGTTAGTTTTTTGGATATTTTCATAATAGCGAACTCCTAATTCGGTTGTTTTTCCAATCAATCATTTTGACATGAGTTGTCTGGGTTTTTTCAACCCGGAACGTTGAACCCCTGGCCCAGACCTGGATCAGATGTGAAGGCCTTTATTCCAACGGTCACAACGGCTTAACGTCACCCAAGCGTATTCAAAGCAGTCGCGCTCTCCGAGGCGTAGGCTACGAGCCGGAGGCCAGGGCAGGCCTGAACCGTCCAACCAAGGTTATATATAAAACTAAGGCCCTCAGTATTCCAAATCAACCCCTAATACCTGCCAAACGTCATCGAGACGGTTGCGTTCTTGATCCTGATCTGATAGGTTGCTCCAAGCAAAATTAGTCAAAAGGAGAGTGCATTTCATGATAGATGATCAGCAAAATAACCTTGATTTCACCATCGATCGATCAAACCTCTACCTCGAGGAATCATTTACCGATCTGAAAGCCGGCACCATCAAGCGCCTCAAACCGGTGCGCTCTGACGGCTCCCTGGACAAAACCCGTAAAACCGTTTTTGTTGGGCACACCAGCATCATTACCCCCAACGGACCCCTCCCGATTCAAAATGTCATTGCCGCCAAGGAACTTCAGCAGGCTATAAAAAAATTTCCCGAGTCGATGGAAGCAGCTATGGACCAGTTGATGGAAGAGGTCAAGAAATACCAGGAACAAGAGAGATCCCAGATCCAAAAGCCCGATTCAGGCATAATCATCCCCTGATAGTAGCCGGCCGAAGGGGAATAGTGCGTCGTCAAAATACCCCGTTCTCTGGCGGATGGCCATCAAACGCACAGAAATAATTTCTAAGGTACTAAAATGGGATTACTAGGCATATTTTCAGGAAAAGACCCCGAAAACTATGAGCAAAAAGGAGATGCACTTTTTGAAGCCGGCGCCTACGGAAAAGCTGTAGTGGAATATGAACGAGCCCTGGGCCGGTTGGAAAAGACCTCACCTTGGGATGATGGCTACCGACAAAATCTCAAGGATAAAACTCGCACTAGCAAAGAAAACCTGGCGATTGCTCATCAACAAACAGCCGAAGACCTGATGGAGGCCGGCCATGATTACGATGCCCGCCAGTACATCGACTTGGCACTTGAATTAACCGAAGATCCGGAATTAAAAAAGGCCCTCGAACAACAACTGCAAGACGGGCAAGTACATGAGATCGAAGACATAGAAAATGAATTTCCGGATGTTGAAATTCAGGACCATGAACCTGAGTACCAAGATGAGCAGGTTGAAGAGACGCTCAACGGAGAAGAGGATGACGAATATTTCGCTGCGCTTGTCGGCACGTTGCCCGATGATGTTCAAGACGCCTATTTGAGCTATGGAGAGGCGTTTAAAACCGGCTACCTGGCTTTGAACCAGGGAGATTTCGAAAAAGCGGCAGACCATTTAACCGCAGCCATGGAAGCGCTTCCCGATCCGGCAAGTTATATCCCCATAGAACTGGCCACAGCCTGCCTGAACCTTGGCAAACATGACGAAGCCCGCCGGCTGTTGGAATCGTTTCTGGAACACCAGCCGGATGCCCTGCCGGCCTATCGGCTTCTGTGCGAAGTGTTCTGGGAAACCAAGGCTTTTGATCGCGCCGAAGCACTACTGGCTTCTCTGCCGCCGAACTTAGAGGAATCCGTGGCCAGTTATCTGCTGCGTGGCGAAACCCTTTTTCAGGCGGAAAAGTACGGGGACGCGAAATCCTTTTACCGCGAATTTTTAAAAACCTACGAATGGAACGAATCCATTGCCCGGTCCCTGGCCAAAACCCATGAGGCATTAGGCGAAATGGCCAACGCCCGCAACATATACAGCGAGATCATGGCTCAGTGCAGCAGCTGTAACGCTCGTATCGACCCTTACATTAAGCAGAAATTTGCCGATCTCAGTTTTGCGTCCGGTCTAAATACGACTGCCGTTCTGGAACTCTATCTTTCCCTTGCCCGTGAAGTCCCGCAGAATGCAGTCGATTATTATCAAAAAATCAGCAGGATTTATTCAGCCCGGGGTAACCTGGAAGAAGCCCGTCGGTTTCAGCAAATATCCGAAAAATATGAAAATAAAGATGCCCTTTAAACCTGACTTCACCCTCCCGGCAACCGAATCAGCCCAGTCATTGTGGTTTGTTTTTCATGAAGGCAAACTGTTGATAAAAGCCGGCGACGAGGGTCAACTTATTCCCCGCACCCGGGATTTAGCGCAATTCGCTATCTCCCCGATCCACAAGCAATATCTGGGGACATTTGACGATCTTCCCTGTTATGCCGCCGAGTTAGCGCACAATCGCATGGTTTCCGACGGTTTTGCGCTTGAAGGTTTGCGGCAGCTTTTCAGTCAACTGGAAGAAGAACTGATCTGGGTGGCAGGCCGCGCAAATCAGTTGGTGGATTGGAACCAAAGCCATCAATTTTGCGGAAGATGCGGCCATGCCACTGAAGACAAGCCTAATGAACGCGCCAAGATATGCCCGCAGTGCAGTCTGATTAATTATCCGCGTGTCTCGCCGGCCATCATCGTTGCCGTCATAAAAGACAATCAAATCCTGCTGGGCCGTAACCGGCGTTTTAAAGGCGGTTTCTACAGTGTACTGGCCGGGTTTGCCGAACCGGGCGAAAGTCTTGAGGAATGCGTTGCCAGAGAAGTCAACGAGGAGGTGGGCATCGCAGTAAAGAATATCCGCTATTTCGGCAGCCAGCCCTGGCCTTTTCCAAATTCTCTGATGGTTGGATTTGTAGCGGATTATGCCGGCGGTCGCATCGACGTCGACAAATCCGAAATTATCGAAGCCGCCTGGTATTCAGCCCGAAATCTTCCGCCCATTCCCCCTAAAATCAGTATCGCCAGGCAGTTGATTGACTGGTTTGTTGAAAATTATTCGATGCCGCACTCGGAAAAAGTGGCCTCTGAGAGGCGGCAAGCACGCTGATAACTTATATAGGTTTCAGGTGTCAGGTTTCGGGTGTCAGGAAGGCGAGTTGCTAAATCCTGAAACCTGAACACTTGTATGAGACTCCGTGGGTCAATGTGTGCAATATGCTCAAATCTTCGGCCTCCATAGCTAGGGTTGTTTAGAAAAGCGAACCGCAGAATATCGAATAACGAATTTCGAAGGATTGAATCGCTGCGCTCTATCTGTCGTATTTATTGTAATCGATAAAATACCTTCCTTCGGCATTCGACATTCGTCAATCGACATTTGTCATGCTGGAGTTTCTTTTTCGATCAGACCGGCCGTTTTTTTGGCCGGCGGCTGAGCTGACACCTGAAACCTGACGCCCGAAATCCAATTTTTATGGCCCCTAATGGCCTAACGATCCAAACCATGCCGCTAGACTGGTTGCAATACCTGCAGCCTGACATCCTGCACATAATCTTTCACCGCTTCGCGATAAGCGGCCATATGGGGAGTTTTCAGGTGGGCATGGAGAGCATCCAGATTCACCCAGGCCTCAACCAGAGTGACGGTGTTTTGCCGGATCGCACCTTGAACAGGCAATCCGGAGTCCAGATCAACCGACGGTTCATAGGCCAGACACCCTTCTTCAGCTTTTACATTCGGTACATTCTCGTGTAAAATAGCCAGATATTCGTCCAGACAATCCGGCTTTAACTCAATTGTAGCAATCACCTGAATCATGGATGTTCCTCCTTTGGGTTGACAAGTAATAATCGGAAAATACCTTATTGGAAAAGCAGCGGTTTGTCAAATTTTTGAAAACAATGGGATTTCAGTAGTTTAAAATTAAGATGCGAACCCCTTGTTTTTTAAGTAGATGATACCTCTTTCACTTGAATGGCTCCGGCAGCGGTTGTACAGGATTTTTTTCTAACTGTCGCAAGGGGGCGACCGAATTGTAAATAGTCTTCCTTGCGACACTCGGAGACCAACCGACCGTTCCAGTAAGTCTTGTTCGGGCAACCGTCACACTCATCCTGTTCACCATTGGAGAGATAATCATGGGGTTGCATGACAATGATGTTCTGGAGCGAAATCTTTTCAAACAAGGTTAGGGGATTGCGCAAAAGGCTTATAAGACGATTTTTCCATGCGTCGCGTATCGAGCGGTCAATTAAACCAAAAATAAACAACATTCTGGCTTTTCGGTTAATTCGCGGGCTTGAAAACGAGAGAAATTTCCCGATGAACATATGATGTATACTCTGAATAAGTTCGACGGATTTAGATCCCAAGTTTCCGAACAGTTTTTTACTGGACCCGATATGAGTTCCAAACAGCCACTTGGGGGAATCGGGAAGAATGGTGCCTCCCAAATATGAATGAAACTGATAGTTCGGATGAACCCTCCAGATTTCTTTGCAAATATCAAGAGCCGTGAGATATCGGTAACATTGTTCTGAAACGTACGGTGTGTGGTCGATTTTTATCTTTTCACCGCCCGCATAATAGTCCCAGGGGTCCTCCTCGTGGGCGGTTCTAACCGGAATTAGAACATTGGCCGAAACCTTATGAAGGTTATCAGTCGTCCATTTCACAATATCGGCCACCTCATGCAGCGTCTCCGGCAAAATCGTTGTGTTAAATGCACATATCAATCCCTGCGCTTCATACACCATATCAGCGTAATATTGACGAAGTGTATTGAGTTCTCCTTCGGTTTTATCCTCCCAGCCCGGGCGTCTTTGATGGGAGTCGACGTGAAAGACAAAGCCGAATAAGCCGACTGATTTAAGCTCGATTACAAGCTCAGGGGTAAGTGCCTGTCCATTCGTTAGAATAACAGGTTTTGGTCCGAGTGATTTGACGAGTTTCGTAATTTTGACAATATCGGGATGGGTGAGCGGTTCCCCCCCGGCAATCAGCATGGTATCACAGGTTCTGAGGCGCAGCATGGCTTTGAGCTCCATCTCGATCACTTCCAATGTTTTTTCACTCGTATGGTCATTTTGCTGATAGCAATATTCACAGGCCATGTTGCATCTGCGTGTAGGTTCCAGCCAGGTAAATCCATTATCGGATTGAGTCCATGGCATCCGATGTAAACCAGCCGTAATTGATTCTGTCTTATGTTCTATTGATAGCATATTAGCCTCCTTATCGATTCGCTGTCTTTTTTTTCAGCCGAAATTCATTAAATCAATTTGCATGCCAATTATTGAAGAAATACTATAAGCTACTAAAATATATTGAGATTAAATAATTATAAGAAAAAAATGTAGCTTAAAACGAAGACCTGGTGTACATTCAAGGTAGAGGCGTGTATACATTAGATGTTGGAAAGGTCACCATGGCTGCAAAATGGCATTTGTCTGTCGGCGATAGGAAATTTTTCAATCTGGTTCAACAAGCGGCTCTTGTAAACCCTTTCACCGAGGAGCGGAGCCTGATCAATCGTCAACTATCCGGATTGCCGGATGACCATTCGGAAACGGAACACAATCAGAGAGGGGTTAATGCAGTTCGACGTCGGGTCAAATGCCTGGAGGATGCGGGCAGGGATAATTTCAACGGCTATGTGAGCGAAGACAAGCTTCTGCTGAAAAGGGCTTATATTTTTGATTTCTTCCATGGCTTCATCGACCACTTTGATCGGCATATCGAGAAACAGTTGAATTCCGGAGACCATCCGGTCACGGTTTCCTTTTCTGATGAAGCCTTTGCCTACCTGGAACGAAAAGGATACACTGCTGAAGAAAAATTGCGGGCCTTCGGGTTTACCTTCCAGGTCTGGCGAGCTTTTTATTTTATTGTTCGGAATTTAGTGGGACGAAGTACCAGTATGAGAAAACTGCGCGAAAGCTTATGGAACAACGTTTTCACCCACAGTATGGAATTCTACACGCAGCATTTGTGGCAACGGATGGAAGATTTTTCCACGATCATAACAGGCGAAACCGGCACTGGCAAAGGCACGGCTGCTATGGCCATCGGCCGCTCCGGTTACATCCCATTTGATGAAAAGAAAAAATGCTTTAAAGAAAATTTTGTGCGATCTTTCGTAACTCTCAATCTGTCACAATTTCCGGAAACACTGATTGAATCCGAGTTGTTTGGTCACAAGAAAGGCGCTTTTACGGGTGCCATGGAAGACCATCAGGGCATATTTCAGAAGTGCAGCAAGTATGGATCTATATTCCTAGATGAAATCGGTGAAGTCTCCCATCCGATTCAGATCAAACTGCTTAAAGTGCTGGAAGAGAGGGTTTTCAGCCCGGTTGGCAGTCACCGGATCAATCGGTTTGACGGCCGCATCATTGCCGCCACCAACCGGCCGATCGATCAGCTTGTGGCTGACGGCATGATGCGGCCGGATTTTTACTACCGCCTGTGCTCCGATGTCATCACGGTCCCACCCCTTCAAGATCGAATAAAAGATGATCGGGCAGAGCTCGAAGACCTGCTGACCATCATTGTTACAAAGACTCTGGGGACCGACTCAGCTAATATCGTCGGGCAATTGCGGCGGTTGATCGATAAACAGCTCGGCCCGGAATACGACTGGCCCGGTAATGTTCGAGAGCTTGCCCAGTGCGTGCGCAGGTTATTGTTGAATGAAACTTACACGGGGTTTAAAAAACCAATCGGAGAGGGGGCGTACGGCCCGTCCATCGACGTGGAGACAGCTGAAATCGACGCCCAGAGTCTTGTCAAAAAGTACTGTTATTCATTGTATCGGCGTTACGGTACATACGGCGAAGTCGCTCGCAGAACAAAACTCGATCGCCGTACGGTTAAAAAATACATCACTGATTACGGGCGGCAGGCGCCGGATGATAAAAGACTGATTTGATCGCGATACCTCAGAAATGAACATTGCAGAAAAAGGGTCGCGTCTTCCTTCTTCACCCAAATCAAGAATGAAAACGCGACCCCTCGGTTTTTACCTTTTAATAAGGCGATCCCGGAATTCCCAATTTTATTATTGAATATCCGGTTTAGTTTTAACGGGAGCATCCGCTTTATTATATTTTAGCAATTGAAAGAATAATATTATTTCGAAAATTATTGATAAATTTAACGGGAATTATTATTTATTCTGATTAAGCCCGATCTACCAGAAACGAAAGCATAGATAAAGAAGAAAAACATGTTTAAATTCATTCACGCAGCCGATGTTCATTTGGATAGCCCATTGCGCGGCCTATCTCGCTATGAGTCTGCACCTGCGGAATCCATTCGGGATGCCTGCCGCAGAGCCTTTGAGAACCTTGTAGATCTGGCCATTGAAGAAAAGGTCTCATTCGTTTTGTTGGCAGGCGATCTTTATGACGGTGATTGGAAAGATTATAGTACCGGTATTTTTTTTAGCCGGCAAATGGGCCGGCTCGGCCAACATGACATCTCAGTTTTCACTGTTGCCGGCAACCACGATGCCGCCAATCGAATGACCAAAGCCCTTGAAAGCCCCGCCAACACGAAGATTTTATCGTCTCGCAAGGTTGAAACAATAAGGTTGGATCAATTGGCGGTTGCGATTCATGGGCGCAGTTTTGGAAGGCAGCATGTTGATGAAAATCTTGCGGCAGGGTTTGCTGCTGCTGAGAAAGGAATCTTCAACATTGGCCTGTTGCACACCAGTCTCGATGGCCGCGCAGGCCATGCGGTGTATGCCCCATGTTCGGCAGATGATCTACGCTCCAAAGGCTACCAATATTGGGCGTTGGGGCACATTCATAAGCAGGAATTTGTGTCCGAGGACCCATGGATCGTATTTCCAGGCTGTATTCAGGGACGTCATATTCGAGAAGCTGGTGCCAAGGGATGTGTGCTCGTCACCGTCGAAGACGGTGCGGTGAGTGCAGTTGAGAAGTGCCCGTTGGATGTTTTGCGTTGGGTCGAGTGCAGCGTCGATCTAACAAATGCTGCTGAAATGCGAGAAGTACTTGAACTCGCTCGAAATTCCATTGAAAACCAAAGAGGATCAGCAGAAGGACGACCGATCGCAATGCGCATCCGTTTTGAAGGGGCAACCTCATTGTCGGATGAGCTATCAGCGTTTCCAGAACGTTTTGAGCAACAAATCAAAGCAATTGGCGCGGAAATTGCGGGTGATGATTTGTGGATCGAGAGAGTTGAGAATGCAGCGGTCGGCAAACTCGATATGGAATCTGCGTTTTCCGAGGACAGCGCATTCGGAAAACTGCTCAAGGACATATTATCCACACCACACAATCCAGACGAAATAATTGGCCTCAAAGATGTGATTGCCGATCTCAGACAGAAGATTCCATCAGAGGCTTTTGGCGCTGAAACCGTCTTGAATCTTGATGAAAATCAAACCGTCGAGCGATTGGTTGATGAGGCCAAACATATGCTGGTTGGCAGGTTGTTGGCAGATAGAGGTGTCAATTGAGAATCGACCGACTTGATATGATTGCATATGGTCCCTTCATCGACAGGTCTTTGAATCTATCTGACGGAGCTTCGGGACTGCACCTGATATACGGGGACAATGAAGCTGGCAAAAGTACCTCGCTGAGAGCCCTCATCGCGTGGTTATTTGGTATTCCAACCCGTACTAACGACAATTACCTTCACTCGAACCCTCAACTACGAATTGGCGGTAAGCTAAGGCTTTCAGGCGGCGAAGAAATAGAATTCGTACGAAGAAAGGGTAAAAAAGGTACGCTGCTAGAACCGGGCACTGATGCTACCCTCGACGATTCGGTATTATCACCTTTTTTACCAGTTGGTATTGATGAGAATCTATTCAAGAAATTGTATGGAATAGACCATGATGGACTGGTCGCGGGTGGCCAGGAGCTGCTGAATCAATCCGGCGACCTCGGTCAAGCACTCTTTAGTGCGGCGCTTGGAACCGCAAGTCTTCGCGAAATTTTGTCCGATTTACAAAATGGTGCCGAAGAACTTTTCAAGCCTAGAGCGTCTAAAAAGCTCGTGAACCGGGCGATATCGAGTTTCAAAGAAGCACAAAAGCGAATCAAGGATTCGAGTCTTCCTGTTGCAGAATGGAAAAGGCTGCGAAAAGAATTGACTGACACCCTTGCCGCCATTCAACAGGTTGAAGAAGATATCAATAGGAAAAGCAAAGAAAAAAGCCGTCTGGATAGACTCAATCGCGTAAAGGGTGCCTTGGCTGAGCGCCGTGCTGTAATGGCTCGAATTGAAGAATTGGGAGAAGTATTGCTTGTGCCGCAAGACTTTGACGACAAACGAAAAACCGCCAGTGACAAATTGCAAAGTGCCGGTGAAACTAAAAAAAGAGCTGAAGCTAAGCTAGCCCATCTGGAAGAAGAATCAGAAACGTTGAATGTTCGCAATGAATTACTGGATAACGAAGAGGCTATTCTGGCTATTTACAAAGAACTTGGCGCTGTTGAAACAGCAATTAAAGATCGTCCCAAGCAAGATGGGAAACAGCGTTTGTTGAGCAATGAGGCAGAGCAATTGTTAAAAGGGGTACGTCCCGATATCGGTCTTGATAATGCCGACCAGCTGCGACCGCTCACCAACAACAAAAAGTGGATCTCCGGTTTGGCTCAAAAACACAGTCTCTTGAACCAAAAGATGGAAAAAGCCGAAGCCACACTGCGGGATGTCGAAGACGAGCAAGAGACTATCAAGAAAGAGCTGGCTGAGCAGGCTCAATTGAATTTGGACCTATCCGAACTAAAGGCGTCGGTCGCTGCTGCTCGCAAGGCCGGTGATCTGGAGCAGCGATTGGCCGCTTCACAAAAACGCGCTTCAGAAGAGAAAGTGGCCTGTCAGAGCGAGCTTTCCAGGCTCGGAAGATTTTCCGGAACAATCGAAGTGCTTTCTAGAGTTGCCATGCCGGTGCCGGAGACCTTGGACACTTTCGAGAAGCGCTTTGATCAACTAAACGAAAAAATTAGGGATAATGGTCGTCGGCAAAAAGAACTTGATGAGGAACAGAAACAGGCAGAGCAGCATCTAAAAGCGCTGTTATTGACAGGCGACGTACCGACAATTTCGGAGCTTGATGAAGCACGATTGAAACGCAACAACGGATGGAATCTCATTAAGCAAAAGTACATCGAAGAATTCAATGTAGACAAGGAGATTGCAGAGTTTGCGTCTGATACCGATCTCCCGACATTATATGAGCAAACGGTTGACATTGCAGATCAGGTATCGGATCGACTCCGGTTAGCCGCAGACCAGGTGGTCAAACGGGCGGATCTTGAGACAAAGGTTGAAAATCTGAAATCCCGCCACGACGACATCACGCAAGAAGTCAAAAAGGCGCATATAGATAAAGAGGCGCATCAAGAGGAATGGGATTCTATTTGGATACCATTGGGAGTAACCCCTGGAAGTCCAAGGGAGATGAAACAATGGCTTCTTAGAGTAGACAAACTTATAGCGAACGTTCAGACAGCAAATACGGTTTCTGGTGATTCAAAAAAACTAGCTGAGGATTGTAAAGCCATAAAGAAATCCGTCTCTTTACAGATATTAAAATTCGATAATTCAATAAGCTTGCAAGAGATGAGCCTTGAGGCCATGATTAATCTATGTGAACAGCGAATCGAGCGAGAGGAAGCTGCTCTCGAACGCAAGCGTCAACTAGAGCATTCGCTGGGCGATACCGAGATTCGCATTAAAAGAGCTGGCGAAGAGCTTACCTCAATTAAGAACGATCAAGCCAACTGGGCGCAGGAATGGGGCCAGGCGATTGAAGGTTTGGGGTTGAAAGCGGATGTCCACCCCCAACAGGCGACTGAGACTTTTGATCAACTATTGGCATTTTTTGAGAAATTGGACAAATCTGAGGAGCTTCGCAAGCGAATTTACGGCATAGATCAAGTATCGCAAAAATTTGAAAAAAAAGTGTTCGAGTTTGCCGATGGTATTGGCTTCAAAAGAGACGACCAAGAGCCGATCACGATTGCCGCTCAGCTAAATCGTGACCTGAATGAGGCACGTGAGGCACGCGCCAGCCTCAAAAAGATAAAGATCCAGCAAAAAGAGATAGAGCAAGAAATCGAAGACGCTGACATAACGATTCGTACAGCACAAGAGCAGCTTGCTTCTTTGAGAGATCAAGCCCGTGTTGAGACAGACGATCAACTGGAATCGGCCGGGGAAAGCTCTCGAAAAAGGCGTGAGCTGCAGCACAAGCTCGATACGATTGAACAAGAGCTCACACGCAATGGAGATGGCCTGAGTATTCCAGAGCTGGAAAAAGAAGCCGGCGAGTCGGATATCGATGCAATTGAGGGTGAACTGGAGATAGTCTCTTCGGAACTGAAAGAGCTGCAGGCAAATCGGGACACGTTACGCGACCAACGACAAACGGTTCAAAACGAGTTAAAGGCCAAGGATGGTAGTGCCTTAGCCGCCAACGCATCAGAGGAGGCAGAGCAACAACTCGCCACCATGGTTTCCGGCGTCGAGCAGTACCTTCGCCTGCAAATCGCTGCACTTATCCTTCAACAGCGAATAGAGGACTATCGCAAAAAAAACCAGGCTCCGGTCCTGGCGAGGGCCGGTGAGCTTTTTTCCAAACTCACCCTGGGGTCTTATGAGAATCTTCGGGATGAATTGGACGAAAGCGGCAAGCCCATCCTGCTTGGTGTTCGGCCAAACGATTTAGAGGTATCTGTCGATGGGATGAGCGACGGAACCCGAGATCAACTCTACCTGTCGCTCCGTCTCGCTACCCTTGAACAACATCTGAGTAAGGGAGAGCCGATGCCCTTTGTCGTCGACGACATTCTCATAGGCTTTGACGACAATCGTACAAGGGTCTGCCTCGAGGTCCTCGCGGAACTGGCGGTCAGTACCCAGGTCTTGCTTTTCACTCACCACCGGAGGGTCCTTGAGCTGGCAGGAGAGCTCGAAGCGAAGGCAGGAATTTATACCCATGGGCTGCATTGACGATACTATTGAACAATCATAATTTCATAGGGTTCACGAAAAAAAAAGTTCACAATTTTAGGCAATGAGGGTCCGTCTGGCAAACCACAAAACCTGAAACAGCTGTGAAATCCATTACAACAACGCATCCGGCCCACGTCGGTAATGAAAGTACAAATTCGATCATGAGTGCCCTCCATAAACTCCGCATCAATGAACGAGGGTTGACCTGTCAGTGCAATTCCGGCTCCGATCAGCTCACCGGGTGCCAGTTGTGCGACCGCCAGACGCTTTGCGACGGCGCAACCGGCATCGCAAAGCGCAACGCTCGTTGCCAACCTAATACGGCCACAGCCTCAGAAATCAAACATAGAGGAATGAAATCGTCATTAGAAAAAAAACTAATCTCCCTAACCATCTTGGTACAAATCCGTTTTTGTGCATAAAATTTTTTTTAACCTTTTAACCTTAAGCCCTGAACTGATTAACCCGAAACTAAAACCCGAATAGATTGAGCGCTTTGGCTCAATTAGAATTTTTCGATTTATTGATGCCTTTCATGCTTTGACCAACCGCACGTATTGCCGCAGCAACCATCATCCCGGTAAAAATGATGCCGATGAGTCCCAGAAAAACGGCCAAAAGTCTAGCCACAGGCGTCTTAACGACAATATCGCCGTAGCCGATGGTCAGGCCCGTGATAAAGGAAAAGTAGAGGGCTTCTCCAAAAGGCATCTTTTCAATGTGAGAGATCACAACTGCAATGCCGACTATCAGCGCAAACAGAGCCATAAAGACGGCATGGAACTGCCAGATAATTCTAAAGAGATGATAGCTGAAATGGATAAACATTTTCATTTTTTAGATCCTCAGATGCAGCTATTAGAGCTTGTCGTCGTAAGCCTTTTCGTCCTCGTCGTCGTGCTCGTCCTCGTACTCGGCAAATAATCGATCGCCCTCATCACGAACTTAGTCTTTTCGAGCACGAGTACGAGATTGACTTCATTTTTTCTTTCGTCCTAAGGCGCCGAAAGTGGTTCGGTAACTCATCCGTCGCTCACGTGTGCACCACCTTGCACGCTTCGCGAACGCTCACCGTAACCTCTGGCCCAGGGATTGGCGGTAACTCCGTGGGCGAGGATACTGAGCATGATGGTGCAAACCGCAGTTGCGGCGATAACGCCGCTATTGGGCACGTTGGCGTTTATCACAATGACGGCGAACACAACACTGGCCAAACCACGCGGACCGAACCAGCCCATAAAAAGCTTGCCCTCGGTGCTCACCCCCATACCGGTGAGTGAAAGAAAAACCGGTAACATGCGGATAAGGGTCAAACTCAAAATGGCATAGAGCAGGATGAGCCAGTTAAAGTAGCCCACCGCCTTACCCACCACCGCCGCGCCGAATATTACCCAGGTAATCAGTGCCAGGGTATCTCCGGTGCCTTCCGCAGCGCGCAGAAATTCCTCCCGGGCTTGCTTTGCCAGGATGCCGAAAAGAAAACCACCTGAGAACGCGGCAATGAACCCGCTGCCCCCTAACACCTGGGCCGCAGCGAAGCAGGCCAGCGACAGAGCCACGACCGGGATCTGAATCCAGGTATGGGTGAGCCACTCTTGCCCCCTGGCAAACTTCAACAGCAAAGCCGCCAGGGTGGTCAGTGCCAGACCCACGGCCAGCCCGATCCCGATCTCCTCGGCGACCAGCAGCATAGCGAGCTGCCAAGGACCCTCCTCACCGGCCTTTCCCGTGGCGAGGGCCAGAAACACGAACAGGATCGGCACGCAGATACCGTCGTTCAAACCGCTTTCCACACTCAAGCCCTGGCGGACCGCATCAGGCACCGCTTCATTGGTAACCACCCCTTTGCCGAGAGCAGCATCGGTGGGGGCCAGCAGGGTCGCGACGAGGGCCACCTCCAACAGAGACAGCGTTTCGACAAGGAGCACACCCATCCCGAAACCCAACACAATCGTCAAGGGCAGGCCGATCAGAAGCAGACGGATGGGCAATGCCCTCGTCTTTCTCAGCACACCTATGTCGGCACCGGCAGCATCTATGAACAGTACCAGCGCCAGCGACAGCTCCGCCAGGACTTTGATGGCTTCCCGGTCTACCTTGAAAGAGATCAGATCAAAACCTACCGGGCCTATCAGAAGACCAAACACTGTGAATATGATCGCGCCACTGATCCATGTTCGCTCGACGCCTCCGGCAACGCTGCTGTAAACAAGGATAAATACTGCAAAAATGACTAGATCCAGATACACGATTCACCTCCTGTAGGGGCAATTTTAGATTTTGAATTTTGGCCTCCGGCCCGGAGGGGCCATAGGGGCCTACGCCCCGGAGGGATTGAGAATTTGTTGTATCGCTCCGCTCTATCACTTTATATTAACTGAACTCACTTCCAGTAGAACTTGGTACTTAAACTTGAATCTTGACGAATCGTTGTCGTCATTCTTTATCTCGTTCTTGAGAGTTTATTATGCAATTTCTCCACGGCTTCCGCTTTTCGAGGACGAAAACGAGTTAAATCCCAAAATACAAGCACCAAATTATTTACCCTGTTAAATTGTTATCGATAGAGTGAACTTATTGCTTAATAGGCTCGCATTCGCTACATTTACCGTAAAGTCTAAAGTGCCTATTTAACAGGGCAGGTAAATTACAATACTCAATATCCAATGACCAAAACATGCAACGATTTAATATTTTGTAATTCTTTCCATAAAATATGTCCGTGCTATCCGTGTTCATCCGTGTCCCTTTTGGAAAAAGCTAAAACCATAACAACGATCCAATAATATTTTTGGATTTGATTCATTGTATTTTGAGATTTGTTTGGTATTTGAGTTTTGTCATTTGGGATTTAATCCAGTTATGGACACGGTTTTCCAGAACCATAGCATTAGCCTAACCATAGAGTACCCTGCCATACATCACTGCAGCGCCTTGGGTGCCGCTACTGCCGATTTTTCACTTTTACTGCCGCTGGTTCCCGTCATGACCAGGACCGACGCGGTGGTGCCCACCCGAAGCTCGACGTCCTCCGGCAGCTTATCGAGGTCAATGTGAATACGCACGGGTACGCGCTGGGCCAGACGGATCCACTCGAAAGTCGGGCTGATCGTCGGCAACAGATCAAAGCCGGTGCTGCCGTCGCTCTGAGCAATGCCCCATCCCAGGCTGTCGACGTAACCTTCCAGCGGTTTATCGGGGTAACTCATGAGGGTGATGATCGCGCGGTCCCCCTTGCGAATATCTTCGATGTAGTTTTCCCTGAAAAATCCGGTCACCCAGTAACTGTTGACATCCACCAACGCCATGATCGGCTGGTTCTCAACAGCCTGGCTGCCTAGCCTCAAATTCAGGTTGGTGACGTAACCGTCGACAGGCGCCTTTTTCTGGGTGAATTCCAGATTCAGCTCCGCTGACCGGATTTCGGCGTTGGCCTGGCGCACCTGTGCGTTTTGGTCTCCCGGTGCACCCAGATCCGCCCTGGCCTTGGCCAAATTCGCTATGGCTTCGCTCAGCGAGGCCTGCATCTGCAGCAGCTGGGCCTCAGCATTGGCTTTCTGGTTCACAGCAGCCACCCAGTTGGCCTTGGACTCCTCAACCATCCGTTTGGATGTCGCCCCCTGTTTATCCAGTTTCTGCTGGCGCTTGTATTCCTTTAGAGTCTCCTCAACCCGGCCGGCATACCCCTGTATCGCGGCCTCCGACTGCTTGATGGTGGCGTCGGCGGCCTCAACATCCGCCTGGGCAGCTTCGACTTGTTTAGATAGGGCTTCGATCTGGTCGCGCGTATTGTCAAGATTGGCACGCGCTTGTTCCAGGTCCGCCTCGAATGTGCGCGGATCGATCTCAAACAACAGGTCACCGGCCTTAACAAACTGGTTGTCCGTTACCGGAAGCTTGACCAGTGGTCCGGACACCCGCGGTGTGATCTGGATGACCTGGGCGCGCACCTGGCCGTCTCGGGTCCAGGGATTGGTGACATAGTCCCAGTACTTTAATGCAAATACGGCCGCCGCGATCAGGACGATAATACCAGTTGATAGATACTTGATCTTGCCATGCATCCTTTTGGCTCCTTTATTTTAGGTGAAGTGACTAAATACAAGCAACAACTGTCCAAATCCCAAATCTCAAATTCCAATATCCAATGACCAAAACAATTAGAAGGTTCATTCTTCAAGATCAAAGACAGGTTTGGGATTTTGTATTTTGGTCATTGTAATTTGTTTGATATTTGGGATTTGATATTTGAGATTTCGACTCTACTAACTATAGAGCTCGATCTCATCTCAATCACCATATGAGCTAGACTGGAATAATGAATGTCCCTATAAGACCTGTATAAATAACTGCCAGCGCCACAAAAACCAGCGGTGGATAAAAGAAAAAGTGTGATAGACGGTAACGATTGAGCGCAATAGCCGTCAGCACCGCCGCCACTACTCCCAAAAACGCAGCGATCAGCAATGGCGGGAAATAAACGCCGCCGATGGTGAATTCGTGAGGAATGTAGCTCATTACAAACTCCTTATTTTTCCGTTGAGCCCGTTAGCCGGTTGGCCCGTTGTCCCGTTAGCCAGTTGGTCCGTTAACCCGTTAATCCGTTGGCCGGTAAACTTGAATGGATATCTTCCTTATCTTAACTGGCTAACCGGAGACGGGACAACCGGCAAACCTGTTTCTTTTTTCAAAACCTCTCTTCTTTCCAATGTGCCCAGTCAATCCCTTGTGCGATCCTCTCAAACGCGATCCCGCTCTCCGACAACCCCCGGAAAGCACCCAGAAATCGGTAGAAATTCTCATAATCTTTCTCACGCAATTTCCCATCTTCGACGCTGCGGAGCGACTCACCAATTTGCGCCTCCAATCGGGAAATCCGCGCGACCAGTCGATCCTGAATACCGACGCCCGGCTCAACCGCCTGTGACGGATCGTCTGCCCAAAGGTGTAACTGCTTCTGAGACAACATCCGCCATTTCCGGATGTCATCGATTACTGCCGCCACGAGAAGATCATTCTGTGGGGACTTGCGCGCATCGACCAGATCCTTAATTCGGTAGACAAGCGCCTGCAGGCTATTGACCAGGGTCTGAACCTGCTCAGGCGTGTTCCCGGGAAATAGCCGCTGGTCAATCTGCCCGCCCCAAGCTGCGAGCTTTTGCGGCAACCCCAAAATATCGTTTTGGTAAAGCATCATTTTCCAGCGCCCCGCCCAACCTCTTTGCGGCTGCCGATCCAGGGCCAACCGTGACATCAAAAACTCAGCGTGCCGGAAAAAACGGCGCAGTAGCCGCAAAAATGCCTTTTCGGGTTGCGGCAGGAAAGGGATATAGCTCGTAACGAGCAGCAGCGAGAGCCCCAGAACAATCATCGTCGTACTGTTCGCGAAATTGGCAAAATTGTAGGTTTGCTGGTTGGCGATGCTGGTGAGAACAGCAAAAAAAGCCAGGCCGAAAGCCCTGCTAAGGCCCTGTTGCGGTGTATGGAAGAGATACGCGATGCCGAAAGTCAGGGCGAAGATCATCAGCCCCAGTTGCAGGTAACCGGAAAGATGCGGCATGACAAAAACATAGACCACCCCCGCAGAGCCGCAACTGAGCAGTGCCGGTAGCAACGTCTTGGACACGCGCAGCTGGGGAAACCTGGCGAAGGCCAACCCTAATGATACGACCATTACCACGAAGCTTGTGTGACCCGGCGGATCGATGTATACCCAGATGAGAAACGCAAGCCACAGGCCCGAGAGCACTCTTACGACAGCGCCGATCCGGTCCGGGTCCAGGGCCAACCCTTCTTGGGGTTTTTTATCGCGAGAAGGCTTGGAAGGTTGCCGGCTAAAACCCATGATATCCTGAACGCAGTCGAACAGCGACCGGCTGAGCGCCTCGAGGCGATCGAGCTGGGTTTTGGTCACGGCCAGCGCCGCTCGCTCAAAATGGGACCGGGCCGCCAGCTCGGTCTTATCGACGGCCAGAGCGATGGGTTGCAAAGCCTGCGCCGGTGCCTCCCCGGACAGCATACCCTCGATCTGCTCAAAGCGCAGCTCCAGTTCCGTACATACAACCTCCAGATTGGGTAGAAGCTTGCCCAGGTCGAGCTGGTCAATCTCGGATAAGCTCTCGCGCCAGCGCTCGCAGATCTCCATCTGCGTCTTCGACTCGCCCAGGAAGCGCCGCCACTGCCGGCGGGCCGCCCAGACTTCGTAGCTGTCCACCTCGGCCCCGTCCAGGGATTGCTCGAGCCGGGATATAAGCTGAAGCTCCTGCATCCTTTGGGATCTAAAATCCACACCCGAGCCCTTGCCCGTCATAAGCGCCCGGTAGGTTTCAAGCAGGCCGCGCTGGACCGCGACCAGTTTGCGACTGGTTTCGTTGAGCTCGCCGCCGGTGGTGCGCGGCCACAGGAAAACAGAAACCAGGGTATAGACCATAATACCCATGCCGGTTTGCTGGATTCGTGCCAACGCGGTTTGGAAGGCATTCTGGGAATTGACGCCGCCGTCGAAGCAGATGATCGCGCATACGAAGGCCATGACCTGATAAAAATACTGGTTTTTCTTGCCCGTCATCAGGTAGGTGCAGAAACCGATGTACACGGACAAGAAGATCATGAACCACCAGCGCTGCTGGGGAAACAGGGCAAGCAATGTCAGGGCCGCCACGCCGGCCACCAGGGTACCGAGCATCCGCAAGGCCCCTTTGTGCAGCGACTGACCGGCCGTCGGCAAGCTGATGAAGGCCACCGCGAAGGCAGCCCAGTACGGCCTGTCCCAATCCATCTGCAAAGCGATGCCGTAGGCGATGGCCATGGCCAGTCCGGTCTTGATGGCTTCTTTGGTGCGGGTGGTCAATTTAATCAAACTTCGAAATCCTCACAATTAATTTCTGGTATCCTCGATTTTTGTTTTTTCTCATTTAACCATTTCTCTCTCCGAGCCGTAGGCTCTACCCTCTCTCCGAGCTGTAGGCTCCACGAGCCGGAAGCCGGGGCGTAGTCCAGTATTCCCCTACGGGACGGAGTCCAGACGCAAAGCTTTTTAAAGCCTCTATTGATATTTTTACGATCCATGGCGTTATTTATCCCATGAATCACCGAATTTTTCAATGTGAGGGAGTGTAGGGTACCCATTATTCCAGTATTCCAACATTCCATCATTCCAAATTCATTACAGCCTCGCGTAACTGCCTGTTTAAAGCGCCTGTGCGCAGACCGAGCTTGTCGTTTGCCAGCGCCGGCCAGTCATCGTCGATCACCGCCTGTGTATACTCGATCAAAATGGTTCGAATTTCTCGAGTTCTCTCAATGTCGAACATGAAAGCACAAACTCGATCATGAGAGTTCTTTCCTATGAGCTACTACTTCTTTTTGGGTGTCAGGTTTCGGGTGTCAGTGTTCAGCAAAAAACTTAACGGCATAAACATTTCATTTTCTGACAAGATCAACAGTATGGACAAGATAAAAAGACGATACTAAACCAGAAATATCCTGTTAATCCTGTAAATCCTGTCTAATTGAATGAAGTTTCACAACACATGCTGTTCATCCAGTAACTGAATTTTGGCAAGTTTCCAGTAATTTTCTGTTGGTATAATTATTACCTCGGCGGTGTATGTGTTACACCGATAATGGACATGTTTTTGATGATGCACCGATCCGTAAACATCCCAATTGGCGGCAATGCCGATGCGGCCATCCTTTTTTTGAGCCATGGAGTCAATCGATTTGATAGATAGAATTCAGCCCGTTCAAACCAATAACCAATAACAAATAACTGTGACTTTACATCTGTCTTCTGTCATCTGCCACCTGACATCTATCTTCTGTCTTCCGTTATTCCATGATTGCGGTAAAAAACTCAAGTCTCAAAAAATACTACATATTTTCATTGAGCAGTAGAAATTCCGAGTTGTTTAATTAGCCGTTTTGCTGCCAACGGCCTTCTTTATCTCAACCTCTTTGGCGCCGAATGGCGGCGTGAAGCTGAATATTTGCTCATCCAATCCCGGATTGATGCGCCATTCTTTGAACATCGCCAGATACTGCGGATTTCCATCGGTATTGACGAAATTGATGGTAAACCGCCGCGGTACCGGCTTATCCCATTTTTGAACCCACACCTGCCAGTCGGCTCCCGTGCTTTCAAATGACAGGTGATGACAGGGCACGCCCTCAACCATTCTTTCCCCCATGTGTTCGGCGGAAATGATGCTTTCCTTCATCACACCGGCAATATCATTGTAAATCAAATCCGCGAGCGGCAAATCCAAATCGTAATTGTCGATGATATGGTCAAGCACCCCGTCGATATCGCCGTCATAAGAAAATTTCTGATAGGTATTCTTTTCGACGTGAAGCCTCACAATGGATTTCCCATCGAAATAGATCCGGCGTTGTTTCAGGTTGTCATCAACGATAATCGCCAGAAATTTATCCGGCCGCTTAACATACACTTCAACATCTTTGGCATAGGTGACGATGACCCCGGACTCCATGACATGATCGTCAATGGCGGTGGCTTTCATGCTGAGCGTTTTGGCCTTAGCCAGATAATCCGATAGATTTTTCAGCACTTTAGTGGCCAGCGGGTCCATATAGCCCTTTTGGTTTTCAGCCGCATTCCCGTTAACGATGCCGATACTCAGAACAACAACGATGGTCATCAATACACAATAGGGTACCATATATTTAAATTTCAGCTTGGTCATTTGGTTTCCTCCCTAAGTAAAAAGCTATTGGACAAGATATCCCGTCTGAAAAAAAATTCGATACAGCCAATTTGACAGCTACACAGTTCAATTAATCATCATCACGTCTCTCTTGTCTTCTGCTAGTTCTGCGCGCAGTTCGACGAGCGGTGCGACGACAGGAACGGCGGACACTCCCCGCCAGCATCAAATCGCTGTCGGACTCGACATTCTCAGATAAAAATGTTGACGCCGCATTATCATGGATAGATCCTGGTAGTGAAGAAGCGGAATCCATATACTCATCTACTGCAGTAAATGTTCTTTTTGCAGCTGAAGCCGTCGTCACACCAACGAATGCGGCAGCTCCGGTCACTAACAAATTAAAAAATTGTCTCCGGTTTAATTCTTTCATTTTTGCCTCCTTGAGCTTAGTTAATTGTGTTGACTGAGTTGATTAAGTTAATTGTCCCAGTTAAATCCGCTTCGCTGATTTCTACGAAATATTTAACGGGATAAAAGTTTATTGGGTTAATTGCGTTAGCCGAATTAATTATATCAACCAATCAAGCTCTCACCCTCTTAACTTCTCATCTTCTTAATTTCTTAACTTCTATCTTCACCCTACGGTTGTTGCTCACCGCTCTTGGTCCCTGTCTTCTTCTCCTCGCTGCCCATTTTTTGTCGTTCGCCGTCTGCAGCCTCATCCGAACTTTTGCCGGCCTCGCTGCCGGTCTCCGGCTCGTCTGCCTTTCTAAAGATTACGAACTCACCCTCTGATCCGGTGAAAAGGCCCTTCTGCGGTCCCTCCTCCCGGTCGTCACGCGGCTCGTAAGGCTTGATGCCGGCGCACCCGGCGATCAGCAATGCCACCAGCAATGGACCGATCCACAGCGCTATTCGTCTAAGTGTTTTAGATATACCCATCAGAACTTCACCCTTGCCCCGATCGAACCCACGCTGATGTCATGGACACTGGGCGCAACATCCCGATCGAGCGAGTAAAGGCGGTATAGCAAGTAAAATTCAGTGCCGTACACCTCGAAAGACTGGACCGCCGCCGCACCGACCGAATAGCCGTCGTCATCTTCCGTGGGAAGGTTCAGTGACCGCGTGTAGTCGAGGCCAAAAGCCGTCTCGCCGAAGGAAAAGAATCTTTTCAGCCATCCAACCTTGGCATAAAAGTTTTTGGGGTCGCTCTGGTTGTCTCGCTCCAGCAAACCGGCGGACAGGGTGAAATTCAACCCGGTGTCCTCATGCAGTAGTGAAAAGGAGCCGTTATATTGAAAGTCCGTATCGTCCCCGTTGGGATAAGCGAAAGCAGCGGCAGCAGCGGCCTTGAAGCCATAGCCTTGTCCCCCCCACCACAAAGACCCATCATATCGCTGATCGCTGATGGCCGAGGTGGCGAGGTGAAAACCATAGAATGTGGGAGAGTCATAGCGCACCCTGTTTCTGCGGTTCAAACCGTCAAAGCTATTGAAGGCATCTGAGATTCTGACATTCGTGAGAGCGTCATCGGAGGTTTGCCGGAACAACATGCCCCCGGCAGTGTCCGAGATGGTCGCGTACGAGATCACGCCGGTTCCGGACAGATCGACTGCGCCGGCGGTGTAGGATGCCGTGGCGCCCTTGCCCAAGGAAAGCTTGCCGAAGCGCTTGCTGTCAAGGGACACCTCCGTCCAGCGCTGGTCGAAAATGTTGTTGGTCTCTTGGTTGTTCTGGTTGACTTGTCCGGCCAAATTCGGCGCAATTGTGAGTTCAATTCTGGTGCCAAGGGTCAAGTCGTCGGTAGCCTTGGCGGTGCCGTCAAAGCGGACACGGCTTTCACTGTTGTCGTTGTCTACGAAGTAGGCATCGGTGTCTTTTCCGTCATCGACGATATTCACGGCTCGGTTAACTTGTCCTGAGATGGCAAGCTTGACCCGCTCCCCACCACCCGAAGTAACGACCTTTTTATCGGGCGGCGGTGCTATGGTGGAAGCCACCGCCGGCTTTGCAGCGGGCTTCTCGGCGGCAACGGGCACCTCTTCCGTATCGGCATCCTTGACCAGGGATTCCATCTGTTTCTGAAGGTCCTGCAGCAACTGCCTTTGTGCATCGAGCTGCTTTTGCTGAGCCTCCATCTGTTTCTGCTGGGCTTCAATAACACGCTGCAGCTCCTGAACTTTATTGGCTTCCTGGGCGGTGGCCGGAAACGCAAGGAGAGCCAGACCGATGATTCCACCAGCTATAAGCAGAACGTGACGAAAGGAAAAAGTTTTCATGGTGTACTCCTTTATTATTCATAGTTCTCTAACGCTGTCCTAACTGCATCCATACTTCTTTTACTACAGTCATCGTAGTGT
>CALZJV010000013.1 GCA_945787595.1 uncultured Desulfobacterales bacterium
CCCAATAGAATTCTCAAATGGCATTTTAGAGTGTATTCGAGCCGGGGCGCATTTGGTTGGCGGGTGTTGCGGCACTTCTCCTGAGCATATTCGTGCGGTTGCCCAATGTCTATCTCAACACAATGGTGCTGGGACCTATTAGGGTTTAATGTAACATTTTCGCCTCAAAGACACCAAAACACAAAGATACATTTTAGCAAACTGTTTTACTTTGTGTCTTTTAGCCTTTGCGGCCATTTTTCCGGTTTATCCGGATTAGGATCTTTGTCTGTTAGAAATATCTCCTCTCGACGGTTGCCCCGGTTCATCACGTGATAATACGCACCCGGATATTCTATTCTCGATGATCTCACCAAGGGTATTTATTGGCATAGTATATCTAATTGGTGGAATTCAAAGATCTGATATTCATGTCGATACCTTCAGATGTATTCAAGCTTTTCAGAAATCCTGAAAAGCGGCACGTCTCTCAATCATTCAGCGACCCCCGGCGAAGCTCAAGATCAGCTTGGGCCCCGTCTGGTTGTGAACTCGGCAGCAGAGTTGTCGAGAATGTTTGCTAGGTCTTTAGGTCGGACGTATTGGAAGGGTTTGATGCGTTGTGAAATTCCCCCGCGAGCGGGATGGCAGATTGATCTGAGCCTCTGTGAACTCTGGCAGAGATACGAGGATCCTATCGGAGGCCGGTTCTAACCACCTCTTCCAGGGATGGTCGTTGACAAGAATGTTGTAGGAAAAGGGAGGCCCGAGGGCCTCCCTTTTGAAAAAATTGATTGCCTGGTAAAAAGTCCCGAGTTCGTCATGCCGCACCTGATCCGGCATCCAGAACATACTAAAACGAATTTGAATGCCGTTTGGAAAGATCCCGAATGCCAGGGTGGAAAACTTAAAAACGTTCTTGCAGTAGGTGGCTCCACCAACGAAATTATAAGAAGAATTTTTGAAGATGAATTTACAGCCAAACTTATAATCCGTGGCACCAATGCCATTCAAAGTTACAGCATTTTTCTTCCGAAAAAAAAACAAAGAATAAAGAAACAGGGGGAACGAATCGCTCCCCCACTCATCAGTACCATCAAGTACTTGCTTTATCTGTTAACACACATATCGTTTTTGTTGACCCACCGACAGTTCCGATCGCTCCTGCACGAGTCGCGGTCCAGGTAGTCAGAGCAATCCGGAGGCTGCGGGACATCGGCACATAGGTAAGGATCTATTTGGTAGCCAGCAATGGGGTCGGGGAAATCGGGCGGTCCAAAACCACCCACCAGCACATCAGCCCAGATCATCGCTCCCAGATCCTCATGCTCCAGGATGTGACAATGCATAATGGTCCGGCCGTCATAGGCGGTTGTGGTCACAGGATTGGTGTCGAAGCGCACCAGACAGCTGCCCGCGATCGTGTCGTAGTACTCACCGTCCTCAAACGCCCCGCCACTGCCGCAGTCACCCTGCACCTGTTGGTGGTAGACGTGGAGGTGAAAGGGGTGATTTGTGGCACCCTTGATAGTCCACTCCTGGATACCGGGCACATCGATGTTGAATGCGGGAATGTCTGCGTCAAACTTATCGCCATTGATGGTACGTGCACCCATACTGATCTTGCGTACGGCGTCCGGAGTTTCAGCACGCAGGTCCCGCAGGTAGCTCGGCCGGGTCGCAGACCAGGTAGTGCCGGTAGCACCATCAGAGTAGGGTCCGACGGTTAGATCAGCAGGCAAATTGGGATCCGCAAACACATTGGCGACGACGGTGTTGTCGACGGAGATGGTCGAGTCCGCGCTGCACCTGACAGCCAGGTCAGCACGGGAGGCGCCGGTCAGTTCAATGGTGTTGTCCGGGAGAGTTTTAGGGGCCACTGTTCTCCACACGCCGTCACGGGCTATGAGAACGGCCTCACACTCGGGACCGACGGTCACGGTCTTCATCCTGGCGTCAGGGTCGGCGATCAACACCCGCCAGTGCTGCCATTCATTTACCGGCGTACAGAGGTTTCCCTCGACATTGCCGTTCACTGTCCATGTGGATGAGAGGGTGCCTGAGATCAAGGTATCGCCGCCATTCCCGGCAACGCCCGCCGGATCAAGAAACCCGACAGCGAGCTGACGTTCCGTCATACCGGCAACACCCGCCGGGATACCATCTCCCAAATCGTCAACAATAAGCATGCCGAAGGTGCCGCCTGCGACCTGCAGCCAGGTCGAGCCGTGGTGATGGGCGTGATACCAAAGGCTACCACCCATGTGATCGTCCGGGATATCATACACATAGTCACCACAGAAGCCGCCATTGATCAGACGGGTGACATCGTCACCGGGCGTCTCACCGGAGACGTGGAGGCCATGGGTATGAATATTGGTGATGTTCGGGTCTTTTAAGACGTTGTGTTCCGGGCTCGGTTCCTCAAAGGGTAACGTGTTTTTGAACGTCAGGACATAGGTCTGTCCCGGTGTCATAACCATCGTCGGACCGGGAATGCTGAAGTTTCCGCCTTCCTGACGATAGGCCCGGGTTGTCAACGTATCATTTCCGATCGTGAATGTTGCTTCACCGATTTCGAGAGTTCCACTGAAATAGCCCCCTTGGCTTGTCCACTGGAACTGGGCGGGATCTTCAATGACGTTTGTGCTTGGGCATGTACCTGCCTGAGCGATGCCCACTAAAACAAACATCGAGATTACCAAAACACTCATTAAAACCTTCATCTGCTTCTTCCTTTCTTAAAAAAATTTGGTAGCTATAGATCGCTGTTAATGAGGAATATTATTTGCCTCCTTGAGCGGGATGACAGATTAATCTGAATTCCCCTCTCAGGGAATTCAGATCAGATAGTCTCTGAGCCTCTGTGAGAGATACGAAGATCCTTTCAGAGGCCGGTTCTAGTAGGGATGATCGTAGACAAGAATGTTGTAAAAAAGGGGAGGCCTTTCGGCCTCCCTTTGCAGACCATGACGATAGCTATTTGACAGTTGTCGTGGCCGTAGCTACGTCACTATCAGGATCGTCGTCCGCAATGGTCGCCGTCCACATGATATTGCCGGTCGCGGTCGGCGTATAAGACAAGAAATCGTGCCAAATCCGCGATCCGCCGAGCGGGGCGGAAACCATCATGGTCTCATTATAGACTTCCACACCGCTCTGCATACCGATAACAGTGGTCGGCCTCGGCAAGTCAACGGCGCCGCTGTTTTTGATCTGCAGACGGATCGTAACCACATCACCGCGGCTGAGTTTGACGCTCTTTGGTACCGAGAACTTGGTGATGTCGAGGTCCACCGGCTGGGCGGCCGGATCAATCGTGGCGATGGTGGTGGCCGTGTCGGTCAACCCATCGTTATCGGTCACCGTCAGGCTAACCGTGAAGGTCCCGGCAGCAGAGTAAGTGTGGGTCGGACTGACCCCCGTGCCGGTGTTGCCGTCGCCGAAATCCCATGCGTAACTCACGATGGTTCCATCCGGGTCGGAAGATCCGGCGCCGTCAAACTGAACCGCCACTCCTGCAGTTCCCGTGTAGGGACCGTTGGGGTCGGCCACCGGCGGCTGGAGTTGAACAATCGTCGCCGTCGTGGTGGCCGTATCGGTCAAGCCATCGTTATCGGTCACCGTCAGGCTAACGGTGAAGGTCCCGGCAGCAGTGTAGATGTGGGTTGGATTCACTCCCGTGCCGGTGTTGCCGTCGCCGAAATCCCATGCGTAACTCTGGATGGTGCCATCCGGGTCGGAGGAGCCTGATCCGTTGAATTGCACCGGCACACCGACGGTCCCGTTATACGGACCGTTGGGGTCGGCCACCGGCGGCTGGAGCTGCACAATCGTCGCCGTCGTGGCGGCCGTATCGGTCAACCCATCGTTATCGGTCACCGTCAGGCTAACGGTGAAGGTCCCGGCAGCAGTGTAGCTGTGGGTTGGATTCACTCCCGTGCCGGTGTTGCCGTCGCCGAAATCCCAGGCGTAACTCTGGATGGTGCCATCCGGGTCGGAGGAGCCTGACCCGTCGAATTGCACCGGCACACCGACGGTCCCGTTATACGGGCCGTTGGGGTCGGCCACGGGCGGTTGGAGCTGCGCAATCGTCGCCGTCGTGGTGGCCGTATCGGTTAAGCTTCCATCATCGGTGACGGTAAGGGAGACGGTGTAGCTCCCGACAGCAGCATAGGTATGGCTTGGACTGACCCCCGTGCCGGTGTTGCCGTCACCGAAATCCCAGGCGTAACTCACGATGGTGCCATCCGGATCGAAGGATCCGGAACCGTCAAACAGCACGGGCTGTCCGGCGGTTCCTGTGTAGGGGCCGTTGGGGTCGGCCACGGGCGGCTGGTTTGCGACGACCACACCGGCCCCGACGAGCGAGACGTTGACGGTGGGCTCATCCGGATCGTTGCTGACCACCTGGAGGGTAGCGCTGTGATTGTTCACATCCGAGGGCGTGTAGTCGATGGGAATCCCTTGCGCTAAGCCCGTCGGTGTCACGGTGAAGGGTACCGGGGGGGCAGCCGGGTTCAACTGGAAGTCCGGATCCCCCGTGAGATTGATATCGTTGACCACACAGTCTGCGTCACCGAGGTTATCGATGATGGCATACATGAGACGGGTGTCACCCACTGCCACCGATCCGAAGTCGAGCACTAACGGCGTGACGTGAATGTCGCACTCAAGGACCGGAGGGATTCCCGTCCCGGAGAGGGAAACAGTTACGTTCGGCTCGTCGGGATCGTCGCTGGCCACCTCCAGTGTGCCGCTATCGTCGCCGAGGTCTGAAGGCGCGTAGTTTACGGGCACTGCCACCGATCCGCCGGAGGGCACGGTGAAGGGCACCGCCGGGGCGCCAGGATTGAGGGTTAAGTCCGTCCCGGTGACAGTGAGTCCGGTCACCGTCAAATCCCGCTCGCCCAGGTTCTGGATGGTGGTTGATAGGGTAGCGGTGTTGCCCTGCTCCACCGAACCGAAGTCGAGGATCAGGGGTGAGACGTCAATGTCCTGGTCCGCCTGCGGTGGAATCCCCGTCCCCGAGAGCGAGGCGGTGACCGTGGGCTCGTCGGGATCGTCACTGGCGACCTCCAGCGTTCCGCTGTCGCCGCCGAGCTCCGCGGGCGCGTAGTCCACGGGTACGTCCACCGATCCGCCTGGCAGCACAGTGAAGGGAACCGTCGGCGCGCTCGGATTGATAGCGAAGTCCGGGCTGCCCGCGAGCGTGAGTCCGGTAACCGTCAGGTCGGCTCGGCCCACGTTCTGAACGGCCAGGGTGCGGGTCGAAGTCATCCCCACCTCGACACCTCCGAAATCGACCGCCAGCGGACTGATCTGGATGTCCGGGGTCGGAGGGATACCGGTCCCGGAGATCGCAACGGTCACGTTGGTCTCGTCCAGATCGTTACTGACCACCTGGAGGGTAGCGCTGTGAATGTTTACAGCCGAGGGCGTGTAGTCGATGGGAATCCCTCTCGCCAAGCCCGTCGGTGTAATGGTGAAGGGGGGTATGGGCGCAGCCGGGTTCAACCGGAAGTCCGGGTCCCCCGTGAGATTGATATCGCTGACCACACAGTCCGCGTCACCGGTGTTGTCGATGATCACGTACCGCGTGACCTTGATGCCCACCTCGACTGATCCGAAGTCGAGGGTCAGGGGTGAGACATCGATGTCGCACTGCTGGGTCGGAGCCACACCTTCCCCGGAGAGAGACACAGTGACGGTGGGTTCGTCGGGATCGTCGCTGGTGATGTCGAGCGAACCGCTATCCGGGCCTTCTTCCCCGGGCGTGTAATCGATGGGTACATCCACAAAGCCTCCGCCGGGCACGATAAAGGGCACCGACGGTGCACTGGGACTGAAAGCAAAGTCCAAACTCCCCGTGAGGGTGAGGTCGGTCACTGTCAGATCGGCGTCGCCCAGATTGCTGATGGTGGCGGTGCGGGTCGCTGTTGAGAAGACCGACACCTGGCCGAAATCGAGCACGAGGGGGCTCACGTCAATATCGCGTGGCGCGATCCCCGTCCCAGAGAGGGCAACAGTCAGCGTGGGTGTGTCCGGGTCGTCACTGCCTATATCGAGCGTGCCGCTGTCTCCGCCCAGACCTGAGGGCGCGTAATCGATGGGTACGTCCACCTGCTGGCCGAGGGAGACGGTGAAGGGAACGATGGGTGCTCCCGCACCTAGAGCGAAATCAGCGCCAGTAACTGTGAGGGCGTCGACAACACAATCGGCGGTTCCGTTGTTTTGGATCGTCGCGGAGAGGGTGGCGACATTGCCGACCTCAACGGATCCGAAATCGAGGGCCAGGGGCGAGACGGCGATGTCGCATCCGCCGGCCGGTGGGATACCTGTCCCGGCGAGCGAGACGGTGACGGTCTTCGTCTACGGGGGTGTAGTCCACGGGTACATCTACCGATCCGCCCGGGGGCACATTGAAGGGCAGTGTCGGCGCGGCCGGATTGAAGTCAAAGTCCAGACTTCCCGTCAGGGTAAGTCCCGTTACCGTCAGGTCTTGCCCGCCCAGGTTCCGGATCGTCGTCATGAGGGTCGCCGTATTGCCGATGGTCACCGTCCCGAAGTCGAGGGCCAGGGGCGTGACATCTATGTCCTGCGGGGGCAGGCAATTGGTATCCGCGGCGTCGTAAGCGTCGTCTCCGTCGTTGTCGAGGCCGAGGAACGCCGGGGCGTCGGAGGAGAAGTCTTCTGGAAAGCCTGGTGCAGGGTTGCACGGGTCCAGAGGGGTTCCAGTGATATCGTTCGTTACGGACGAATACCAGGCCGGCATGGTGTTTTCACCCACAGGGGTGAAGGCGGCCGGATTGGCGTCGGCATGGCAATCGACGCACGTGAGACCCCCGCCGTCAGGCGGAGCTCCTGCACCAGTATGGTGCTGCCGCAGGCCGGCTCCCCAACCCATGCCGAGCGTGTTCGGGTTACCGACCGTATCTTCTGCCCGGCCGTGGCATCCGCTACAGGAAATGGCGTTAACGCCGTCCGCAGCGTTAGCGGAGCTGCTGAGGTTTGTCGTTCTGCCGGAGGTTCCTGCTCCGCCGTGGCAGTTGTCACAGCTACTTCCAACAGTGGTATTGTTCAAGTGGGCATTGTGGAGACTGTCTCCCCAGGCAAGGCCCTCGGCCTGCGACTGGTAATTATTGTTATCCCGGAAGCCGGTGTGACACTGGCCGCAACCTCCCACGTCGTTCGTAGCGTCTGAGTAGAATTGATAAGCCTGAACGTCAGGCACCCCAAGGGCAAGAATTGATAAGCCTGAACGTCAGGCACCCCAAGGGCAGTGATTGCCAGGGCAATGGTGCAGAAGCAAATAATGAAGACTCGTCTCATGTGTTGGTTCTCCTTTCCAAATCTGAGGTTTTCCGATAAGATAAAAATTTAAAAAAGCTATGGTAGAACAGTCAGATACTCAACCCTCCCTCCCGGATCCCGGCGTGCGGTATTACCGCACCGGGCTCTTCGAATCTGCTCACTTACGTACTGACAATCGTTATACAAAGGGTTTCAGTTTGCCGATTGATTTTGGGAATGTACTGTCTCCTGAGCAGCTTGGCTCAATATTTCTTAAGACCGTCGCCACCTGCTCAATGCCATAAGGTCGGAAACAAAAACAGCCGAGTTGCTCAAGTTTTTGGCAACCCGGCTGTCTGTTTAAGACCCGTGGCTTTCCGTCCCCGATTCAGCGGGGTTGGCTTTATCATTGGGTGAATTGTTACATAGTAAAAGATAAATCCTAAAGTGATCGGTTCCAGGTTCAGGGTCCAAGGTTCAAAGGTTATAAAATGCTGATTTTTGAAGCTATGTACTCCACTTTTCGGATTGACCTCTTTCACCCATTAGGTGAAACATGGAATTCGACCCGATTGGCGCGTAATACGATTGTCAGAGACCAGTTAACGCATTTTAACTGGGAACCCCTGGCCCAGACCTGATTTCAAGAAGTTGTATCCACGGCATATGGTTTTAATAGCAGAGGGTTGATCTCCTTGATGACGGCCGTCGCACCAGGGCGGATGTAATTTTAATTATTATTTGGATTGCAAAAACCATGCAAATTTCCGAATAATTTCAACCTTCGATAAATATCAGATAGTTATAACAATTTCTGTCCAAATTTTTATGAAAAAAATTACCTATTTTCCTGTAAGCAATTATTGAGATTAGCGAAGGCCAATGAAATATGTGGTCTTGTGAATTCAGTCTTATTAGTCATTAATACGCAAATAATGTGCCATATTTAGCAAATGCGGCGATTTCGGATATCGAATTATTGCGAGCTCAAGGCCGGGCCGCCTAAGTATATAAAATGACACCATTAAAGGTATTCGAACCCAATGGGCCGATTCCGCAAAATTGGATCGGCAAGATGCAGGTTCAAACAACAATAAACGTAGGCCCGTATCATCGTGTTTTTAATTTGGACACAATGATACGTAAAAATTAAATTTAATTGTATTTAAAATGGGTTATCAGTGTCTAAAACCGATACACTTTTACCGGCAGATGGACAATTGGTGAGCGGCGGCTGCGGCAGGACACGCAATATCATTTATAGCGTTCCAGCAAATACGAAAGTGATCTTGAAACGACCGGAGCCGGTGTACACTGGCGATAATCAAAACCTAAATGTGAAGAAAAACTCTTTAACTCCTGTCTATGAAAAATATAACCACGACAAATCAAACCGGCTTTATCCATGTGTCCGCCGGAAAACAACGCACGAATTTTGTACACTGATAATTCCTTTATATGATTAAGAATTTTAATGTAAAAGGTTGTGATGACTTATATCCATACAGAATAGCGGAAATCTTCACCTTTTTAGTTCTTCTGTTACCGGCCCCGCTGGCCGACGCTTTACAAATCAAAAAACCTGTTAAGCTCTGAAAGTTTTCTGATTTTTATCATTATACAATATTATTTCAGCTGGTTAAAAAATAAAATACTCAAGTTCTCCCGACCTCTTATCTATCCTGAATACTGCAGTTCACAGATCTGGCATATCAATTGCTAATAATTGGACCTGAGGTGCCTCGCGCCAATTGCAATTGGTACATTCGTCCCTATCGTCTAGTTAGGCCCAGGATATCCCGTTCTCAGCGGGAAGACAGAGGTTCAAATCCTCTTGGGGACGCCATCAAAAATCAAAAGGTCAGGGACATCCCGGGTTTCATTCGAAATTCAACCTTTTTTCCCGAAGTGCAAAAGAGATTCTTCCAGCTTCAATCCAGGTCGTCAAACTTGCTTCAAATAATGGAAGCGCAAGCATACTTTCCAAAATAGCGTCAAATTCCGTTTTGATTTTAGCGCCCTGAAGTAATTCGGTCAAAACGATGCCGGCGAGCACGGCTCTTCTATTCCGAAGAATGTGTTCAACAATTCTCCCTGTTTTTGAATTCGGTTTGTTGAAATTATCAATCGAGGCTGAGGTGTCCACAAGTATATCAGACTTCATTTAGTTCCATCTCTCCCAATTTTTTCCAATTGTCCTCTAAGTGAAGTTTGCCCTTAAGCTTCAGTAGCTTCTGTGTTTGCCTCTCCCGGACAAAGGCCTCAAGCACCTGATTTACGGTTTGTGACTTGTTTTTTGCGCCTGTGAGTGTCAACCACCTGTTTGATGATATCGACCTTCAAGTTTAATGTGGTGCGCATAATTATCTCCTTAGATATTATGAAAATATTATATTATAACGTTTTATGATATCAACCACAAAAATAATTACCAAAAATGAGTGTTTAGCTCGACATTCTGCCCTTCACGGGCGAGGATAAACCTCGCCCCAACAGATGAATATTCAACCGACAGGTAGGGGCGGGGGTTTATCCCCGACCAGATCAGTTTCCCGGTTTGGACATCATAAAGATTGGTCTCAACATAAACAACTTCACATTCTATCTTATCCATTCTACCAAGATTTAGCGCTGATTTAGCGCTGATTTAATGATTACCATTTGAAATTATCGAATATTTAAGTTATTTTGTGCATATTCGCCCAAGGTGGCACAACAACCAACCGACAATACCTCGGATCAAGGACAAGGGACGCGGCAAAAATTGAAAGGAAGTTTCAAGAAGCTATCGCAGGATACAAAAATTTGAAGTGATGTAACGATTGAGACATCAGCGGAGGTAGAAATGACAAATTTATTCAACAAAGGAACATTAAGATCAGGGAAAATTCGGCATATGTTATGCCTGTCCTTGGTTGTTGTCCTCTTGACGGCTTGGGCTAAACCGGCTGGCGCAGTCTCGAAACCTGTGGCCAAGGTCAACGGCACGGTTCTGACGGAGGCCGATTTAGAGGAAGCCCTGAATGAAATCATGCCGGCCGGCGTGTTCCACGGCGGATTCTCCTCCAAAAAAAGGGAGCAATACAGACCCCAGGCTTTTGAAAAAATGATCGAAAAAGAGCTCTTTTATCAGGAGGCTGTTAAAAAGGGTCTGAAGGCCGATGAAGAGGTCATCAAAACGGAAAGAGATCGGACCATCAAACGGCTGGGCGGCAAGAAAAAATTTAAGGCGGCTTTGAAAAAGGCGGATCTTACCGATAAACAATACCAGGAAAGGCTGAAGAAAAAGCATCTCGTCAAACACCTGATCACCGTCGAACTTGAAGACAAGGCCCAGGCAAGTGATGAAGAAGTCAAGGCCTATTACGTCAAAAACAAGAAAAAATTTATGCGGCCCGAGGCCCGGCGGCTGACGCACATTCTGATCTCCGTTAAACCGGAGGCAACGGCGGAAGAGTGGAAGGCAAAAAAAGCCCGCGCCCAGGAAGTGATCGACAAAATCAACGCCGGCCAGGATATGTCGGCGGTTGCATCGGACTATTCAGATGGCCCTTACCGGGTCAAGGGTGGAGATCTCGGTCTGGTCCACAGAGGACGGCTTTATCCACCTCTTGAAAAAGAAGTATTTCAACTTGAGCCGGGTCGGTTAAGCGGGATAATCGAAACGATTTACGGCTACCACGTCGCCAGGGTGGAGGAGGTGAAGCCGCAGGAACAAATGAGGGAACAAATGAGGCTGGAAGATGTTTACCCGAGTGTCCAAAAGGAGTTGACGGAAAAGAATGAAAAGCAGCTACGGGAGGCCCTGACCACAAGACTCAGGGGAAATGCCCAAATTGAAGTAGATTGATTGTTTAGATCGCATTTGGATAAATAATGGAAGTTACTCCGATACAACGGCAGTTGCATCCCCCAGGTAGGTGGTGCCAAGGATAACGGCCGCGCAAGCGATCCCAACGCAAAAAACGAAAGGCAAGGAAAACATTCACTTCAATTGTTGCCAGCGTTCAACGAAGTCAACTGCTCAAGATGCGTTTTGGCCTTTTGCCGCCAGGGACTCCGCGGGTGTTTCTCGAGAAATTCCTGCCACCTGCGGACTGCTGCCTCGGCTTTTCCTTCCCTTTGCAAGGCCAGGGCCAGGCCGAAAAGGGCCGCTTCGTTGTTGGATGACGCCTTCAAGGCCCGGTGATGTATCTCCGCCGCCTTTTGATAGCGATGGGAGTCGATATAGAGGTAGCCGAGGTTTACCAAGCTCGCCACCTGTTGCGGATTTTGTTTCAAAACCTCCAGATACGCCTTTTCCGCCCCATCGTTGTGGCCGCTCTGGTATAGACTTGTGGCCAGCAAAAAGAGAAGTTCGCCATCGTCCTTGAAGCGCATGGCTTCCTTCACCAGTGCCGTGGCCTTGTCCCATTCCTTCAGCCGCACAGCCAGATTGCCGCCGCGGCGCCCGAGGTCATAGTGGACAAAGGCTAGTCGAGGATTTACACGGCCGGCGAGGAGGTATTGTTCTAGGGCCTCAGCACCCCTCCCCGAAACCTCCAGAAAAAAAGCGAGGAGAAAATGAGCCTGAAAGCTGTGAGGGGCCAGTGTCACAGCACGTCGGAGCTCATTTTCAACCCTTGGGGCCATTGGACTCCGTGCATACTCGATTAAATAGGAAAAATCAAAGGTTTCGGGGTGCAGTAGGGCCAGGAAGGTAAGATCTTTCATCTTCTCTGGAGGAAGTGCGTTATTGCCGATATACAGCAGGACATTGTCGTCGAAGTAAGCAAGCCGGAAATCTTTAGCGCGGCTGAAGTAGGCGGCAAGACGTCTGTCCTTGCGGCTTAGAATCGCCGCCCTGATATCAAATCGATTGAAGAGTGCCTCGATCTCCGTTTCAGTCATTGTGTTCAACTGCGCCATCAATTCGAGTTGCGCGTCAAGATAGCGGCCATCCAGAAAAATCTTCCTTTCAGGCTGTTTCCATAAAAGATAACCGCCAATCGGCCAAGAGTTGTAGATGTTGCCTTGCGGATCGAGCTCTCTGAGAAAATGCACCGCTGCTTCCGGGAAGCGGGTTTCGTTGATACCAAGGCCAAAACGGTGGACCGTGTAATCAGCAAAGGACCGCTTGAAGATGAGTGTGCCACCGACTGCGAGAAGAAGAATTGCGAGAGCAGCCTGGAGACCGCGCCTCGAGCGCCATTTTTTCCCCGGAATCCTGTCCAGTATTGCCTGTAAGTTGTAGCCGAGGATGGGTGCCTGAAGGATGGCAGCCAAAGCGACGAAGCGCACACCCTGGATTGCGAGATAGGATGTCGCCGCAAAGACCAGCAAATGAAATAGCCGGGCTCTGCGAAATGCCAAAACAAAGCTTATGGCCGTGGCAAACATAAGAGTCCAGAAAAGAGGGTGCATCCCCCAAGTGAGCGCCATATGCTCTTCAACTTGAAAGGTATCAGCAACGTTTTTGAGAGCAAAGTCCGCAACTATCCACTGAAGTAGATCAATGCCGAATGGGTTCAGAAAGGTGATACCGCAAAGAAGTACAAAGACGAGCATTGAAAAAGTCGGCCATTTTGTGTTTGCGTCTTTTTTTTGAATGCGTCTATAACCGGCCGCCAGCAATTCTTCGATCAAAAGGCATCCCGTCAACACCAGACCGAGAAAGAAACTGCCGTGAAGGTTGACCCACAGCAGCATTAGCGGCAGAAGCCACAGGAGTTTTAGGTTCCGCTGCCCGCCGCCAAAGGAGAGCACCCAAAAAAAAGCAGCAGACAGAAAAAACATGAAAACATGCGGTCGAAGAAGAAAGCGAAAATGCCCGATGAAGACTGCCAACAACACCATGACAACCGCGAGTAAGGGATTTACATTTTGCCTGAGCATGAGGCGAAATGTAATAAAAAAAGCTGCACCAATGATTAAGGCCTTGAAGAGGATCAACCCATCAAAACCACCGATACCAAATATGGCGGCAAACAATACGTCTGAGAACCAGTAGTGGGGTGCCCAGGCCGCATCGGGAGTGGTAAACGTAAAAGGATCGGTCTGCGGGATCTTTCCGGTTTCGAGAATCCATTGGCCGGTCTTAAGGTGCCACCAAATGTCATTGTTGTGTACCTTTTCGACTGCCATAAGGAGCGCAAAGGTAATAACTAAAAAAGAAAGCAGACTCATTAACTCAGATTCTTTGGTTTTCAAATGATTAGATGCCATAGGCCATCGGTCATGTATCAAATGCGCACGCAACTATGAGTATGGTCTGTTGAGTGAGCGTGGCTCCAGGTTCAATTGGTCCTCAGCGCTGCTTAGTCGAGCGTTGTTGCTTTGGTAGATTGTATTCACCCTTTATTAGGCGGTATTTCGTTTTAACAAGGTCCATTAGAACTCGAATAAAACCATTGGGACCGGAGAAAGTGATGCTTGAGCCCTTTTCATTATGCCATTTTACGGGCATTTGTTTAACTTTAAACCCCAGCTTGTGAGCCAGAATAACCAATTCAAAATCAAACCCGAAACGATCTACCACCATTCGAGTGGCAATTTCCCGAGCTGCACACTGAGAGAGCATCTTAAAGCCGCACTGGGTATCTGCGTTACCCCAAAGACCTAACGTTGCCCTGATAAGCAAATTGCCCATGTCTCCCATCAATTCACGGTACCTCGGCTGATGTATCTCAATCTCAGCACCTTCGATATCCCGCGATGCAATTACGACATCAAATCCGTTTTGACCTGCTTGCAAGAATTCATCAACATGCTCTATGGGCGTAGAACCGTCTGCATCGGTATAGAGTCGATACGCTCCTTTTGCCTGAAGAAGTCCTTTGCGAACTACATATCCTTTTCCGTGATTGATGTCATCGTCAATTACCAGCAGATTCTTTAAGCGGTTTACATAATTTTTGGCAACCTCACCGGTATTGTTCGGTGATCCATCCACGATTACGAGGATTTCATAACGGAAATCTTTAGGACGTAAGTGGTGCTCGATTTCTAAAAGGGTGCGCCCAAGGAGTTCTCCTTCGGTGTATGCTGGAATGATTACCGACAAATAAGGGTCATTTCCCATTATCGTTGCTTGGACATTTTTGAGGTTTAAATTCTTACACGTTCATTCTGCGAGTTTATCTCTCGCCTTTACGTTGAAGCCACGAAATCCATGATAGGCCCACAAATCCAAAATCCCTCCAGGGCCGCTTCCAGCCCGTAGGCTTACACGCCGGAGGCCACAATCCCTGGCCCAGACCTGATTTATCGTAGCATGTTTATGATCTCCTACTTATAAAGCGCATCGGTTTTGGTAATATACTATTGAAGCCGTCGCGCCAGGGCGGGCTAAAAAAGCGCATCGGTTTTGGTAATATACTATTGAAGCCGTCGCGCCAGGGCGGGCTAAAACCCCAAATTATGAGCAATGACTCGATTGGAAAAAAAACGGGATGATTTTGTAAAAGCGAATTCACCATCTCCCTATCATACTGTAAAAGTAAGACCAAAATCAACAAATAATGAACAATCTATACCCTCTTGTCCGGCCTCAATAAGATAGCTGAAAGATACGGGTAAAGCATTATGCGGTTTACCTCGGAAGCCCGCGAGCTTGAAAATGTCATTAAGTATTCAGGTGCTTTGTCCGTAAATATAAAAGAATCGTTAAATGGACTAAGATGATTTCGAGAGCCGCTGAAAGGACTGCTAAAAAAATAAAACTATGCGCTACGGGTGGGTTGCCTTTTTTCTTATTTCGATTGGATTAATCTCTATAACTTACGGGTCTACGGGGGAATTGTTTCAATCATCTTTGAAAGAGCCGCATAGATTTTCGAACAAGGAATACTACGCTTGCCATGTGGATGCGGTCAAAGATCCCGGCAGCCTTAAACCGATGTTCAATTCCAGATGCGTCGGCTGTCATGCCGACCTGAAACAGCCCTAGCCGCATCCTACTGATTGGCGCCTCCCATCTGTTTGCTCTGTTTCTTCAACTGCTGGACCATTTCATCCAGCGATTGACCGGTGGGAGCCATGGCAATGGGATTTACCTCCAGCAATTCTTCCCAGGCCCTTATGGCGTTGTCAATATCGTTGAGATCATGTAAATAAACAATCCCCTTGTTTAATCGAGAGGGCTCATGCTTGGGATCCACCTCGATGGCTTTGTTAAATGCATCGAGTGCCTCGCGCGGTTTGCCGCTGCGTCGATACATGATGCCCAGATCGGTCCAGACATTGGCATTACCCGGTTTAATTTCCAGAGACTTGCGGTAAGCACTAATCGATTTTTCATATTGATCCGTATCGAAGTAGGAATTTCCCAGCTTAATCCAGGCTTCAACATTGTCGGGATTTGACCGGGTTTGCTTTTCAAGTGCGGCAATCATATTTGCCGGGCCGGATTCAGCCGTTTTTGGCGGCGATGCCGGGGGCCGAGCGGGCGTATCCACCGTATCAGTCTTAAACACGGCAAACATCACGCCGCCGAAAAAACCCACCGCCAGAGCCAGCAGTGTAACCAGCCACAAAGTTTCTTTACGAACGTACTGTGTATTCGTATTTTTTGATTTTTTCGCCATGGCGTTTCCAATGTAAGCTCAAAGCTCAACGTAATTAAAGCGTTCTATTCTCATTCGTTCTGATACTCGTAACGAAAATCTTAATTAATTCTTTTCTGTTTTTTCATCTTTTCCCATTCAACATTCGATGTTGGACGTTCGATGTTCATTTTTTTCTAAGCAAACCTTCCACAGTCCCGCGGCGTAAAAATAATTCAACGCTTTTGTCCCAAAACCCTCCATCTTGAACCCGTGAACGGTCATAAAATCTCCTTAAGTTTTTGGGTGCTATGCCGAAAAATAAAAAAGAATCGTTCCATGGATATAATAAATTTGAGTGTTGGATGAAAAGTAAAGCTATGCGACATTGGTATCTTGCCTTTATCATTATTTCAATTTCAATTGGATTAATTCCCACAGGCTACAGTTCTACGGCGGGATTAAATCAAACATCTTTAATAGAGCTGCATCGATTTTCAAAAAGAGAATGCGACATGTGTCATGTGGATGTGATCAAAGATCCCGGCAGCCTTAAAGCGATGTTCAATTCCAGATGCGTGGGCTGTCATGCCGACCTGAAACAGCCCCAGCAGCATCCTATTGATATCTCACCAAATATTTTATTGCCCGAGGATATGCCCCTGGTGAATGGCAAGCTGGGTTGCATAACCTGTCACTTTTTTCATCCGTTTTCCGATAAGTATAAAAACCGCAGCGGCAACCTCCTCAGACGGCCCGGCAAGGGGGCTTTATTTTGTGCCGCATGTCACCAAATCGATGTGAAAGGGCATCTCGTTTTTGAAAACATTCACCGGGATTCATATCGCCTGTCAGCCAGAAACAGCAGGTTGGATGTTTATACCCTTCAATGTGTCGAGTGTCACGATAGATATCTTGACAGATCTTTTGGCTCCGATGCGGCGGGTAAGCGGAGCCGCTTCAATGAGCTGTCGAACCATCCTGTCGGAGTTTTGCTTGATCGCGTTGCCGTTAAGAAACCACGTAATTTCAACCCTCCCCATGCGCTCCCCAAAGAAATAAGACTTTTCAACGGCAAAATCGGTTGTGGTACCTGTCACAATGCCTTTTCAAACGAGAAATCCATGCTGGTGGTGAACAACTGGCGAAGCCGCTTGTGCCTGAAGTGCCATAAAAAATGATTGGTTCAGAGTTCAAGGTTCAGAGGTTCAGGGGTTCTGGGTTAAGCCCAGCCGCCGGTCTGATCGAAAAAAAACTTAACGGCATGAACTTTCCATTTTCTGACAGGATCAACCAGACTTCGCTAAAAAGCTTCACTCCGCCAGGCAAGATGGACAGAATATAGCCACACCAAACCAAAAAAATCCTGATAATTCTTTAAATCCAAACCTCGTTGAATAGTTTACTGGTTGAATGGTTGATTAGATAAATTATAGTCATAATTTTAGAATGTTACGATTGCTAAAACATGAAATGTCTAAAATTTTTTGCAAATAGGGGATAAATCCATATTTACAACTACTTAACCAATCAACTAATCAACCAATCAACGATATCTGAAATCCTATCTAAATGAATGAATTTGCTAATAACCATAGAAGGGCGAGCGAAATTCCAATTTCACCACGAAGAAAATATTAAGGCTGCGATAAATGTAGGTGTAAAAAGTATACCACCATTATTTATTAATGGAAGGGGTCTTCGAGGTGTTTCAAAGCCATGGATGCTAAATGAAATTCTGCAATACGGTAAGAAGAATCTTGTCCCAACTAGATGATCCAGGACTTCTCGCCTTTAGCTGCAGGAGGGGGTCTACTTTTGACCTTTAGGGCCTCGGAAGTAAAGAATCCGAGCCCAGAGGGTCCGGCTTTGGTTTGCCCCCAAAGGGGGTCCTGGATTAAAAACAAGGGAGTACTGGAGTGTTGGAGTAATGGAAAAAGCATTTGCGGGCATATAAAGGTCGTCAAAATGAGTTGCACGCGCCACCCAGAATTTGTTTTTGCCCAATCACTTTCACCGAGAAAATGATAATATCGCGATATGCTCTAAAACACGGCTGATACTCCCCAGTCCGATTTTCACCCATCACTCCATCACTCCGGCTCTATATTATCGGCAGAGCCAATGATCTCTGACCTATCCCAACTTCCGGCCCCGCCTCCGGCTCGTAGACCCGAGCCTACGGGTCGGAGAGTAGGGCCTACAGCTCGGAGAGAGGGAGGACCAGGTTTTCGTTGACAGAATAAATCAATCCGCCACGGCGGACTTGTCTTTTGGCCCGTCTTCGGCGTTGCGCTAAAAGTCACATATAGACAATATGCTCCCATTAGCGCGCCTTGAAGACGAACCAAAATAAAGTATCATTGTACTGCCTCCCCAAGGTGACGAGTGTCACTGGATGCTTCACTTCCCAACTTAGGTGTACGTCAATACGTCAGTGGATCGTCATCTTGACCCGGCTGACCGTGCTCTGCCTGAGGCTTGTAGGTGTAATCCCCGTCGTTCAGCTGATGGCGCTTGCCGTGACAGCTGAGATCGCAGGACCGCCAGCGCGTCCCGGGGTTGAGCTGCCAGACGGGTTCGGAGAAGGAATTTCCCAGCACATAGGGTGCGAAGTTGACCCCACGCGTCTTATAACCCACAGGCGGGCTGGTGTAGTTGGTCGTGCCGCCGTCGATGATGCGGTAGATCGTATTGCTCGCCGCCTGGTTGCCATGGGTATTGAAATGACAGGTGCGGCAAGTGGCGCCTGTTTCCCAATGGTTAAAGTGCTCGCGGTGAAGGTTTCTATAGGAGGCACCGTAGAAATTGGTTCGGGCGCCCGAACTGAAACGCTCCGCGTTCACAAGTTTGGATTCGTCGTGGCACAATAAACAAAGCTCGAAATTGCTATGGGGCGGGTCGTCCGGCCCGTGGTCACGCAGGTCCGAGTTCGCACGCAGGATCGGCGCGATTGTTGAGCCATGCGGCCCCTGGGGTACGGCCGTCGAATTAGAGGCTTTGCCGGTGGCGTCCCGGGTCTGTTCGTTGTTGTGGCAGTCGCTGCAGGCGATCATGGAGCTGGTGGTGAGTCCGCCGATCAGTTGTTCCTGCAACGCGCCAGACTGATTGCGCCCAACTTGTGCAACGGGGTGGTATGAACTCGCGTTACTAGCAAAGTCGAGCCGCTTGTTGGTTGTGTCGTCAATGCCGTCACTGTTGATATCACGCCCGGCGTTGTACGTGTCCCCGTGGCACTTAAAGCAGACCTCGTACTCTTCGACGGCAACCCCTACATCCACTGGATTCCCAGCGAGGTCCACGCCGCCGGCGCCCAAAAACGGCTCGGCATTCGTGGCGTAATGTGGATTATGGCAATCCGCGCATTCCACCGTGCGACCCCCCGACTGCTCAGAGTCGACCACCGGGTGGTGGAAGATGCTCGTACCGTTGGTGCCTTTGGCGAACTGGTTTTCGATATCCGTCGATGCGATGCCGCCGTCGTGGCAGGTGTAACAGAGCGCTTCCTCATTGTTGGCCACTGTGGTTCCGGCGATAACTCCCGACAGCATGGAGCTGATTAGGGCGCCGTGAACGTTCTGATCGTAGGAAAGCCCGCTGCGCGTGCTGTCCGATCCACCGTGACACGACAAGCAGGCTTCGGCCGTCAAGGCGGCGTTATGCGAAGCCATGGTCCAGCCCGAGTCGATGTCCAAGGGAGTGCGTCCGTCGCTGAAGGGCTGGTTTCCGTCGCCGCTATTAGCGTTGGAGTCAAAAGCCATGGAGCTGTCCGCGTCGTGACAGTTCAGACAGAAATTCTCGATGCTGCCGCCGCTGCCGTCGTAGATGTACGATGTGCCGCCATCGGGGTCGTTTAGAAAGACCGACGGGTCGGCGTTGGCCTGGTGGTTGGTCTGGTCGTGACAAACCTGGCAGTCGGCGGCGGTAACGATCTCAAGCGAAGTCCCGTCGCTGACGTGGTGGCTGCTGCGCTCGAAATCTCCACCCGGGCCGGTAACCTGACGTCGGTATTGGCCCCCCGCCGGCTGCGCTTGCGAATGGCAGGCGATGCAATCGCCTCCCGTCGGCAGAAATGCATCGCTATGCGGATGGCAGCTTGAACAATCCACACCGTCATTATGTGATTGACCTCCGGGTGCCGTACCATCGGACTGATGATGGTTGGTCTGGGTGTGGCAGGTATTACAGACATTTTCCGGGTGGGGCGGTCCATCCGCGAAAGAGCCCGGTCCGGAGAAGGCCGTAAAGTCGATATTGCTCCCCGGGACGACGCTGCCCGACAGGGTGGAGCGCACAAGGCTTAGATTGGTCTGGGGTGTCATCGGATTGTGACAATCCACACAGCTGTTGGTATAGGTGAATTGGCCAGAGCCGTTGGCGTCACTGTGGGTCAATACATCGGGCGCTGCCGGAAAACCGCCTTTGAGAGAACCGCCGGGGGTATGGCACTGCTCGCATTTAGTGTCCGGTATGGAAGCGGCAAAATCACTGCCTACATGACACAGGGTGCAATCATCCACAAACGGCTGGGTATCATGGGGTGCGGCCGGTGTGCCTCCGGTGGGAGCAAACCCGCCGGTATGGGTATGGCAATCCGTGCAGCGGGTGGTGTCGTTATGGCCGATGTAGGTGCCGCTGCCATCGAGGTCACCCGGGGCCAGCACAAACGGATCCATCGTCTCGTTGCGATGGTGGTTGGTGCGGGTGTGGCAGGTGTTGCAGATGCCGCGGGTAAACGTATCCGTCGGGTCCTTGAAAATGAAATCCAAGTCATCGGTAAATTGAACGTAATTTGCAATTGTCTTGGTAAAGGTCTCTGTTGGGTTTTGCGTAAAATCGGTCACCTGTAGCGAGGGGACGAACACAAAATCGTTGACATACTGGACTTGCTGCCATCCGTTTTGGTTGCTGTTTTCATGGGGATCGTGGCAGTTGGTGCATTTGATATCATACTGAAACCGGGTTGTGCCGGTGATGGAATCTCCATGGATATTGGCGGCGGTGGCCGCAACGGGGTCCGGGACAAGGGTTGGATCGGGTACTGGATTGTTGCTGTGACATTGGAGACAGATTTCGGTTGAGACCGACCGCTGTTCCACCACGTTGCGGTTTACGTGACAGGCATAGCAAACCTCTTCACCAGACGGAACGGGCAGGCCTTTGTGGGGATCTCTGGGGGTGCTGCCGGAAAGTACGACAGAAACAACTCCCTTAACAGGGTCATTGCTGGTGATGTCCAGCGTGCCGCTGTCAGCGCCGCCGTCGACGGGTGTGTACACCACCGGCACAGCAACCGATTCGTCGAAAGAGAGGATGAACGGGCTTGCGGGCGCTGTCGGGCCCAGGGTGAATTCCGCACTGCCGGTCAGCGAGAGATCGACGCTGCAATCAACGCTCCCACGGTTGCGGATGGTCGTGGAGAGGGTCTGGGATGCGCCCACCTCAACTGACCCAAAATCCAGCGCCATTGGGGTAACGTCAATGTCGCAGGCCGCAGCCGGAGACACCCCTGTGCCCGACAGCGTGACTGCGACCAATCCTTCGTCAGGATCATCGCTGTCAATCTCCAGGGTGCCGGTGTCGGCGATATCGTCGGCAGGGATGTAATCTACCGGCACATCCACTGACGCACCGACTGCCACCGTGAAGGGAGTTGCGGGCGCCGCCGGATTCAGAACGAACTCGGTGCTGCCCGTGATTAAGAGCCCGGTAACTGTCAGATCCCCTCTGCCCACGTTGCTGATCGTGGTTGTGAGGGTCGTGGTCGTCCCGATGACGCTCACCCCGAAATCCAGCGCCAAAGGCGACACATCGATGTCCGGATTCCCGACGCCTGTGCCGGTAAGCGAGACGGCCAGCGGGTTCTCATCGGGGTCATCGCTGGCTATCCAGAGCGCCGCGTTTACGGCCTTCTCAACCGATGGCCTGTAGTCCACCGGCACATCCACGGAGCTGCCCGAAGCAATCACAAAGGGTGGCGTTGGTGCCGCCGCGTTCAAGGAAAAATCCGGGCTGCCCGTGAAGACAAACTCGCTGATCGTCAGGTCGGCGTCCCCCACGTTGCTGATGGTCGTGGTAAGGGTGGCGGTCGCCCCCGTACGGACTGGGCCGAATGCAAGCAACGTGGGCGATACGGCGATGTCCGGAACACCCAGGCCCGCCCCCGAAAGACCTATGGTGACCGGCGAAGGGTCGGGATCATTGCTGGTGATGTTTAGCGTGCCGCTGTCAGCACCAAGGTCTGCCGGCGTGTAATCCACCGGCACGTCCACCGAAGTACCGGGGGCCACGGTGAAAGGCGTCGCCGGTGCTGCCGGGTTCAGTGCGAAATCCGGGCTGCCGGTCAGCGAGAGATCTACCGTACAATCGACACTCCCAAGGTTGCGGATGGTGGTTGACAGGGTCTGGGTCGTGCCCTTTGCCACTAAGCCGAAATCCAGCGCCGGCGGGCCAACATCGACGTCACAGGCGTTGGCCGGAGGCACACCGGAAAGATCGACCATGATCAACGACTCGTCGGGATCATCGCTGGCGACTGCCAGGGTCCCGACGTCATCGACAAAGTCCGAGGAAGTATAGTCGACCGTTACGGTCACTGAGCCGCCGGGAGTCACGGTGAAGGGTGGTGCGGGTGTTGCCGGATTCAGAGAAAAATCCGGACTGCCGGCCAGGGTGAGTGTGTCGACCGTGCAAACCGCATTTCCGGTGTTGCTGATGGTGGTTGAGAGGGTCTGGGTGGTACCGACTGAAACCACACCGAAGTCCAGCACCAGCGGATTGACGTTGATGTCGCACGTGACACCGTTTCCGGAAAGGGAGACTGCCAGCACGCCCTCGTCCGGGTCATCGCTGACAACCCAGATTGCTGCGCTCACCGCTTTGGTGATCGACGGAGTATAATCAACCGGAACGTCCACCGAGGCACCGGGCGCGACGACAAAGGGCGCTAAGGGTGCAGCCGGATTCAGAGAAAAATCCGGACTGCCCGTGAAGGCAAGCTCGCTGACAGTCAGGTCGGCACCCCCCACGTTGCTGATAGTCGTCGTCAAAGTTGCGGTCGCTCCGACGTTGACCGTGCCGAATGCAAGCGACGTAGGTGTCACGGCGATGTCCGCCACTTGGGCATACGCATTGGGCGAGACCAAGACCAAAACTGTCAAAACGAGGATCCAGAACGATGGCTTGCATATTTTTATCACGCTTATCCCTCCTTGATTTTTACGGGCGATTAGATTTAGATTTCCACTTTCAGCAACCGGCTAGCTGCACGATACCAGCAAATCGTTGCTCCACTTCAGCTTCCGACTTCGCTCTACGAGCTACGACGGGACAAGACCACCCAACATATTGAAGCGCCAATTAACGCACACAAACTCCATCTGGATGACCAAACTATAAGGTCTGAAACAAAAACAGCCGAGTTGCTCAAGTTTTTGGCAACCCGGCTGTCTGTTTAAGACCCGTGGCTTTCCGTCCCCCGATTCGGCGGGGTTTGGCTTTATCATATTAGGTGAATTTTTACGAATTACAAAATAAATTTAGTTATTAAACTGCAACTATTCGCAAATATTGTGCCACATTCCGCAAATGCGGTGATTTCAGATATCGATTTATTGCGAGCTCAAGTCCGGGCTGCCTAACTATTTAAAATGACACCATTAAAGGTATTCGTACCCAATGCGGCCGCTTCAGCAAAATTGGATCGGCAAGCTCAGGTTCAAACAACAATAAACCTAGGGGCCGTATCATCGTGTTTTTAATTTGGACACTATGATACGTAAAAATTAAAATTAATAGTATTTAAAACGGATTATCAGTGTCGGAAAACGATACACTTTTCCCGGCAGATGGACAATTGGTAAGCGGCGGCCGCGGCAGGACACGCAATATCTCTGATGAATTAAGGTTTTGTTGACAAGATGAATTTTTTACGTCAGGATTGCAATTTCAGACCAGTTCGAGTCCGCCTGCGGTCGGATTTGCCTTGGGTGGACTTGATTATGGGACCAAAGGCATTGCCGCAATACAGGTTGAAGCCGCTGTAGTGTTCTCCGAACCAGAGGCCAATTCATCATGTTTTATAGAACAACATCAGTGATCTTGCCTTCGGCTTTGATTATACACTAAGGGCTTTTAAATGCGTTTGCCTATTGGGGTGGCTCTACCGAAGTAATGGTTGTGGATAACATAATGACCGCCATCATTGAACGACAAGGCAGCCTGATTCGCATCAATTGGGGAATCAAGAAATTTAGGCCTCGGCATGACCGGTCTAATCAAAAGCTGAATCGTTCACCAGCAGCGGTAACATTGAACGTTCAACATGGAGAAAAACTAGCATACGATGAAGGATATATGCTCATCAAAGAAAATAACTAACAAACTGAAGGGCGCCCCTTTTACACCTGTTATGAGTCTGTACTGAAGACTAGCGGTCAAATAAGGACCTCCAGGTTCGTGTCTTCGAGAATTTTTTTCCTAACCCACTCCTTCAGCCAGCTGTCATAAAAGTCAATGGGGTTGTAGTCGTCCGTCAGGACAATCGCCTCCGTGTCTGCAGGGAAATGAAATTGCTTGCCTAAAAACTGTCTGACTGAACTGAGTGCCAAAGGATGAACGGGAAACCTTCTGACCTGTTCCAGCTCAAATGTAATTGGCGCAGTATCATAGGCGACGATGGCTATGTTTCCGGCTCCCTCACCGTCTTCAGTTGAAAAACTGGGATAGATTTCAACCGTTTGAAAAACCTCTTCGAGAGTCCTAACGACCGAAGCGGTCATAAAAGTGTTCTTTTTAAGACTTCCAATCAGATTCGCAACAAATACGCTCTTTTGGGTCATCCTCTTTTTTACCAATCGTAGTGCTTCCAGGCTGAGAACATGTGCTGGAGTCGTGTCTCCATTAAAAACATCAAGTGTGATATAATCATATTTTTTGGGAGAACTGATTAAATAGTGCCGGGCATCGGCAATGACCACCTCACCTGAGGTTCGGAAACCAAAGTAATTTCTTGCTAAATCAACAACCTTGGGATCGATTTCCACAACATCAGATTTAATGCCGACGCTTTCATACCACATCGGAATGATACCAGTCCCCAGGCCAATCACAAGGCAGGTTTTCCCATCTGGATTTAAACCATAGGGAATAAGCATCAGTGGATAAAAATGTCCATAGATAGGCATTTTGTTATTCACATCGATCCCGCCTTGAATCAAACCATCGATGGTGAGCTCGCGGGTGTGGATTAAGCCATGTGAGTAGTCAACCACTCTCAGGCTGCCGTAAAAACTGTCCTGACTGGAAACAATGGTGACTTTTGTACCGCTCGGCCTCATGATTACTTGAGGAGGTTCTACGCCGGGGGGCAGGAGCGCCAGCAGGAGAAATATCATGAAGCCCCATTTCCTTCGAAACAGAAGATAGTATCCGATCGATAGGAGTACCAACAGCAAACCAACAACTTCAAAAATCCGATTGACACCAAAATAGGCGATGAGGACAAAGCCAGTCACGATCGTGCCGATGAAACTGCCCAAGGTCGAGACGGCATAGAAAATTCCGACGGTTCGGCCGATGTTGCGCATTTCTCGCGCCGCTATCTTAATGATATACGGAGATACGCAGCCCAGTAAAAAAAGAGAAGGTCCAAAAAGGAGCAGGGAGCTGCAGAGTGAGCCAGCGCGAAGCCCCAGGGGGAGACAGGCTCTCAGGACAACACCTTTCATGAAGGGAATTACAAGGACGAGAAACCCGGATATCAGGATGATGCCGTAGAGATAGTCCGGGCTCCGCTTTTTGTCAGAGATAATTCCTCCGACCGCATAGCCGGCGGCCAGTGCCATCAGCGTAACCGTGATCAGAGAAGTCCAGACGAAGAGGCTCACGCCGAAGAAAGGCCCTATGACCCTTGAGCCTAAGATCTCCACGACCATGATCAGGGCGCCGCACACCATGGCTGTAATAGTTAAGTATATAATAAATGAAAAGGAATGGGCATTTTTCGCTTCTTCCATGAGATGGCCGTTCTGCTCCTCTCACAAAACCATGTCTGGGCGGTGACAACTCGTAGAAATTTTTCCAAAGACCATACCCCAGGCTAAAGTTGGTGTCAATGAAATACCTCCCTTATGGGATGACCAGTAAAAAAGATAAATGGCACGTTTTCTTGATGATGAGACTGGCCGCTTTTCAAGCCAACGGCGACTTTCGTATGAAACTCCGCCTAGCCGAAACAGTGAACGGATTGAACGTCGAACATCGAACGTCCAACATCGAACGTTGAATATTGATGACGCTACGCTTTATCGATTTTAAAACAAGCGAACCGCAGAACACTGAACCGCAACCTGCGACAAGCCCTTCGGTCGTGAGCTCTTGGTTGATAAGTTCAGGGTCGAACGACTCACACGAAACCAATTTCGATGGGTAGATTCGCTATGTTCAGCCTTTTTTTAAATCGACAGAATACATTATTCCATGTTGGATCCGCCTCAGGCGGATTCGATGTTCGACGTTCATTAGTTTCTTTCTCGACCAGACTGAACGCTCGCGGCCAAGGCGGCGCTCATATAAAACTACACCAAAAGAGCACGGTTTCTTGAGGATTGGATTGGCAGCAGTTCGAGGGGTTAATTACCCGGATACCCCTCAGGGTTGTGGTTTTCCCCATGACAAGTTAGAAAGCATTGTCCGGCAAATCGGCCGAGGTCTTCAAATTGCAATCTTCCCTGGTTGTCAGGACCCACCACGGTTAAATCGAAGTTTATGAGATGAGTGTTGTTCAAAAACGTCCCCTGGGTGCTGCTAATGCCATGGGGATCGTGACAGACAGAGCAGGGCGTGTTCTCTTCTACGATATGTTTATTGTGTTCCGAGAAACTCTCGTCATTCAAGATGCTGTTGCGACTGTGGCATTTATAGCAGAGCGCGTAAGTCGAGGAAGTCTCCTGGGTGAAATCAAGGGTTTCATAGTTTCTCTCGAGCAGAAACCTGAAGCTTGAGCTGTGAGGGCCTTTCGGCCCGATTGAATCGTCGCTATTATGACAGTCTGTACAGGATATAATGCTGGTCCTGGTAAATGGTTGCAGAAGGCTGGGTACATTGGGGTTTACACCCACTGACTCCACCGGGTGAAAAGACGGATTCCCGAGGTCAAACTCCAAGCGGGTGTTGAGTTGATCAATTTGTCGGGTAATCGGCAGGGCGTTAATCACATTGTTATCCGCATGACACTTATAGCATATCTCATACAGATCCTGCGCCCTGTCGACCTGTATGCCTCCACTATCTATGCCCGTGACGCCGACATTGGCGCCGGAAACCCGCGGGGCACCTATTGAAGGATTGCCATTTGCCTCATGAGGATTATGACAATCCTCGCACTCAACATGATTGGGGGCACCGCCGAATGAGAAATCTTCGGCCGCATCGTGCACACCAACCGAGTTCTGCACAAAATGCCCGAATTGTTTTGAGAGCTCTGATTCGATATCGGTGGATGCCACATTGCCGTTGTGGCAAACCAGGCAGTTATCTTCTTCAAAGAGATGCTTTAAAAGTCTCTCCGGCCGACCGGCAGTGTGGGGCCTATGGCAGCTTTCACATCCATTCTGAGCCACGGTCTGAAAATCGGTGGTCGGCCACGGGTCGATCCCCTGGCCGTTCCACTGTGCATTGGACATGGCGTGGGAACTGAACGGCCAGCCGTTCATGTCGTGACAGGAAGTGCACAGATCTGAAAATTGATTGGACATCACAAGAAAGTCGCCGAACGTATCATCATGAGGATCATGGCAGGCCGTACATTGTAACTGTCCATTCCTGTCAAGCTGAACTTCAGGCGGCAACAATGATGGAAACGCAAGCTCGGGGTTTCTCTGAGCAAGACTAGCGTCGTATGTAAATGATACGGGATGGTCATCCGAGAGGTCGTTGCCGAGCCGTGCCGGGCTTCCGGCCGGCAAAAGACGAATTCCGCCTTGAAACGGTACCTCCGCAGGCTCGGAAAGAAGTGCACCTAAAGCGATGGTTCCATCGTGACAGCTCAGACACATTTTGGATGCCCCTGTTGGCTGGCCAATTGTGGCGAAAAGTGTTGAACTCTGGTAGGGTACATAGCTGACCGTCTGGTCGTGACGGTTCCACAAATACGGAATGTCCCTTCTGCCCTGATGCGGGGTGTGGCAAAATATGCATATCTGAGTCTCCGCGGCTGCCTTTATTTCCCCGGGTCCGCTGACCGAGAGATTATGCTTGGTATTAACAATGCTCCCCCCGGAGGCATCCGCATCAAAAAATGCAAGCATCAGCGCCAATGGTAATATATATTGGATTATTTTTTTCATCATTGTAACTCGAGCCGATCGTTTTAAAACTGCAAGTTAGGAGCTTCGCCCCAATTGGAATGATGGAATGCTGGAATATTGGAAAAATGGGTCTTGGGATACTGCAATATTGGGTAAATGGTAAAATTCGTCTGAACGATAAAGTTTAAAATCGATAATATCCTTTATAAACCCACTATTCCATCGTTTCACTATTCCATTATTCCATGATTGAGGCAAAAACTCATGCCTCAAAAAATAGCCTGTATTTTCATTCAGTTGTAGAAATTCCGAGACGTTTTACTAGTGGTTGAAAAAAAACGAAATTTTCATTCAGTCAATAGTTTTAATTATATCACGATAGCACATCATTTAAAATGTAAGATCGCAGCAAGATGCTGCCCCCACAACAAAAAAAACACTTATTCCCTTTTGACATACTGAAAAATCTGAACCCGCTTATTGTAGGAATCCGCGACATAAATTCTGTCATTTTGGTCGATGAATATGCCGGTGGGCAGCCAAAACTCTCCGTATCCATGTCCGGGTCCACCGAACGCCATCAGCAACCTGAATTCTTTATCGAATACCTGGATATTGTCAAAAAGAGCATCCACCACATAGATATTCCCATCACTGTCAACCGCTACTCCCCTTGGTCTTGAAAAATATCCCGGACTGTCGCCGGCACTGCCGAATCCGCCCAGAAAGTCTCCCTCAGGGGAAAACGCCTGAACCCTGAAATTAAGCGAATCAGACACAAGAATTGTGCCATCTTTGGCGACATAAATATTGGTCGGATAGTTCAACATGCCCGGCGCCGTGCCTTTACCGCCGAATTTACCCTTCAGGAGATGGTCTTTGATATCAAATCGGAAAACATGTGCACTGCGCGTATCCACCACCAGCAGCTCGGATGTTTTTTTATTGATGGCAATGCCGGTCGGCCTTTCCACAGTTCCCCTGCCGATCTCGCCCACAAACTTCTTACCTCTGTCCTTAAAGATCTTGACAATCCCCTCCTTTGAGTCCGATACGTAAATGTAGCCTCTGGCATCTTCAATTGCCAGATCGATGGGTGACACCAGTTTGGCCTTGTCCGCCGGAAAAGGGTAGTACGTATTTCCTCTGACATCAAATACATGAACGGTTCTCAAAAAGGTATCTACGACATAAAGTCTGTCCGATGCATCGGTCTCCACACCATAAGGCGTCACCATTGCCATTTCGTTCTTACCGACTAAATAGTCAAGAAACCTCCTGAATATACCCGTTTTGATCTGGAGATCCTTTGGATTTGAAACGGCATTGACAAAAAGTATTCTGGCTAAATCGGGCGGGTTCGGCCATACGATATCCGGAAGGGATTCTCTGGTCTTCTTGATATCCCGGGTGCAGGCTCCGGATCCGAAAAGAATGGTAGCGAATAGGATGAATATCGTAATAGGTATAAGAGCTGCCTGTTGCTTCATTTTTTTAGGGGGTACCGTAATCGAGCGAAAAAGCTAGATTAGGGTGTCCGTCGTTTGTTGTCCGTGTTTTGTCTTCACGTAGTAAATCGATTTTACTAACGCGATAAAAATTATTTAGATATAGTAGAATCCATTAAGCTTTCGCATATAAGCCAAATGTGTCTACATAAAATTGAACTTATTAGCAAGTCACTACATCATTTTAATAAACTACCATAGGATTCTAAGGATTTCAACGCGCACACCTTGACGGGTTCGCTTGCTATCGCCGGTCTCGCTCTGGTCGTAGAGATAGGAAATGTTACCTTTCCATATCCTGTAAGATAGCTCAAGATTGGCGATGAGATTGGCATCGAGCGTCTCCTCCAGTGTTCCCGTCTCTGAAAGCTTGTTCAAAAAGCCCTCCACGATGAACCTGCACCAGCCTGTCGGCACCCAAATGAATCTGGACGACAGTCCGTACTGATCTTGCGTATCACCAAGGTCTTTGAACTCGGTCTGCCCAAAAGAGCCGGTGATATCGAAGAGAAGTCTCCTGACGGGCCGAAATTCGAGCGTCTCCGATGCCCGCCAGCTTCGGGTCGAAATACCGGAATTGCTGTCGATATCTTCAAACGTAAGTCTCGTATCCGTCCAACCCAAATCGAGCCGTAGTTCGGCCGTGTGAGCTGTGTCATCGATACGGTTTTCCGGGGAGGGACCGGAGATGATATTTTGGTTTGCCTGTCGAAATCCGTAGCCAAGCATCAAGGCATTCCAGAGATAGAGCTGAATGTTGTATGCCTGGCTGAAGACGGTGTCGTCAAAGTCCGGATCACTGCGAAAACGGTAGTCGATCAGCACCGTTTGGCCATTTGCAATGGCACCGGTCGTGGTGCGACTGATCTGCACAAAGGAGTCGATCTCTGCAATCGTGTAATCCACATTTTCGATATAGGGGATGGTGCCCGTAATATCGGTCACCGCTATCGAGTTGATGTCGACATTTTCATTATCGAGCAGTGTCACCTCACCGGTGGTCAGTACATGGGGCTCATCCGTAACTTGGATTAAGTCCTGGTCGAATCCTTCTCTGTCCGTATAGCGTAAATCAAATTCCGTTCTTATGTTAAGCGCACCCCAGGGAATTTTTCTGCGGTAAAATAAATCGAGGTTGCCATCATAGATATTTTCGTTACCGGCCGTGGAATCATTCAGATCGGCGCCCACCGTGGCGGTTGTGGTCAGGTTCTCATAGAGCAGGTGTTGTAATTTGGCACGAAACGTCCCGGATTCTATGTCAAAGTCATCCGATTCATTTTTTTCATAGGCCGCGAAATAGTCGGTGTACAGCGTAGGCGTGTGTCTCCAAAAGAGGTTTTCCGAGAGCAGAAGGTCCCAATTTTCTTGCGAATCGGCCTCTGTCCATCTGTATGACAGGGTGGAGAGCAGCCTTTTATTTTGATCTCCGGCGATGTCCCAATCGTTACCGAGGTTGCCATTAAAGGTTTTCACCCGGGCTGTGTCTCCGCTGCTTTTGCGCTCGTCGTCGCTGTAAAGCGAAGTTAGGGTCGTGGTGCTTTTGCTGGTGACATGCCGGCTTTGAAGTTGGAAATCGTCCCTCTCCCCGGTCGAGTCGAAAAAACCCGATTGGTCGGTGTCGGTGTGGGTATACTGCAATAAGGTCGGCAAACTCCGGTAGTATTTAAGCCGCAGATCACCCCCATAGGTATCGATGGTCGTATCCGAGTCTTCGGTAAATGCGCTTCTGAGGCTGATCTCGCGTCTGTTGGCAAAGCCGTGCAAGGTATACGGTTTTGGCTCAAGAAAAACGGCGTCCACAGCATAGGTCGGTACAAATACCTTATCCGTGCCGGAGTCCCCCAATTCACGGTCCTGTTTGGTCTGGGCCCACTCCGGTGCCGCTGCCAGCGTATATTTCATAAGGGCCGGATGATAGGCCCAGCCGCTGGTTTCAATTTCAAGCCGCTCTCTGAACTCGTGGCTGGTGTCTGTTGTATCTGTACCCGGATCCTGCCTTTGTTCTTCTTCGTACTCGTAGGATAACCCCAGCCCCAGCCGGGGTCGTGCCATGTGGAAGTAGCGGCTGGTGTATCCCCGTGGCGTCAATCCCAACCGCTCCGGCGCCCTGCGTGGTCTGGTGGGCACCTCCAGTGGAACAATCCCCTGCCTCGGCGCTGAGACTTCGCTTGACTTTGCTTCATTGGAACCGGTCTTTTCCAGCTGGGCGACAAGCTCGGCCGGCTGTGACGGTATCTGGGGTGAAACGATCTCGCGGGACTGTGCGGCTGCTTGGGCAGGTTCTTTGGTCTCAGGACGTGGCGCTGCCGCCGGCGCCTGTTTCGAAATTTTGGTGCGTCCTTCTGGGATCTTCTTCAGATCAACTTTGGGTGAGGAGGATACAGCCTCTCTGTCACCAAAGCTTGGCGGCGGATAGAAATCCATCACGAGCCGATAGGCTCCTTTTTGAGGAGGGTCGGCTTCCAGGAAAAAGGTCTTCACACGTGTGTCGGGCTGTCGAAAGCCGACAAGGATTTTCCAGGCCTTATTTTCTTTCTGAGAACTTATCTTGGCAATGGTTCCGCGATAAGTGCGAGCCAAACGTTTAGGATCAAAAAGAAGGACTAGTTGTTCGTATTGGATGGTGATCCCGTCGGGGGATGCCGGGCCGATGCGTATGGGGTGCGCGCCTTCCGAATTAAAAACGATTCGTGTAAAATCGGTGTGAACTCCCACCCGGAGGTTGTGCAGCTGGGTCGTCAAGGCCGCTGGTCCACTATCGGAAGCCTTCGCCGGCGTCTGATTCGGATTAGGATTCGAAACGGCGTTTGTCACTTTATCCAGTGCAATGGATTTCTCCGGCTTATAACCGATTAAAAAAATCCCGCACAGGAGAAACACTGCCGCTTTTCGTATACGCCCTGTCTGAATCATCACCTGTTAATCGCCACTCCATCAACGTGTACTTAGAAAACCAGTTCATCCATATCAGTGGGGAAAGGTGCTTAACCTAGTCAGGTTGCCGAGCCGTCGGGTTCTAGTTTGACTTGGTGGTTGAGCTACCTGCCGGAAGATTGTCCGGCTCAGCCGGGAATCCGGGGAATCCGGGTATCGGCTCGACCGGGTGTTTAACCTCCTTGTAATCCTTTTTGAGCAGCAACCTGTCCTTCCCAAGGTGCGGATTGTGGCAGGAAAGGCAGTCAGCGGTCTGCCTGTGGGCCTCTCGATCTTTGACTTTCGGCATCATTTCAGCCTCTGTATGGCACGGTGTACATATTTTTCTGGGGTTTGCAAGCAGGACAGACCGGTTCGTACTCTGGTGCGGATCGTGGCAGGCATAGCAGTCTCCCTTGGCCGAAGTGGGGTGCAGCCACAGCCCCTGTGTTAAGGCCTCTGCGGCAGACTTATCGTTATGACAGGCGACACAGAGTTCATTGCGGGGCACCACCAGCGGTCCGGGCGGCAGCCCACCTTTTCGGAAAACAGTCTGCCGCGCTCTCTGACCGAACAGGCCAAAGTTTGCCGTCGTCCGGTGACACCGGTCGCACTGCCAGGCGGCCGTGAGCGGATGCGTATAGACTGTAACTTGCGGGGCAGTCGCTTTCTCCACCGCCCCCACTGCCGGCTTCTTGTCTACGGGGAGTTTGATGGTGATAAGGCTGATAAAAGTCGCATTCTCCACCTCCCCCGCTGCCAGATTCTTATCCCATTCCGCCCCCTTCTGTTGTTCCTCCTCCAGGGGAGGGACACCTGTAAAAAAGAAGGTGAGCACCTTGTACCTGCCCTGCCGGTCACATCCTGATATGGAGGTGATCAAAACACTCAGCATAACCATGCGGATCCATATCATATACAGGCGTTTTGCGTTCATCTTCCTGTTCGGTCCGCTTGTTTTTTTTCGCGTAAAAAGGTTATTGGCCGATCCAGTCCCCGAAACCATAGACATTCAGCTTATTCACCCCGAACATGCTGCCGACGTAGACGAGATACTTCAGCCGGAACTCCTTGTCCACAAAATTGCTGAAATACCCTGCATTGCGGTAATCAATGTGTACTCCGGCCGGCAAAATCATACTGTCAGGACCAGCTTCAGCCCCGCCGAAGAAAAGCAGCAGTTGAGCGGTCTTGTCGTCGAATATCTGGACATTCTCAAAGGCGGCATCGACCACATACAGGTGTCCCTCCCTGTCAGTGGCAAGCCCTTTGGGTCTGACGAATCCACCGAGGTTATCTCCCAGAAAACCATAGGATTTGACGAACGCCCCCTGTGGATTAAATTTTTGGACCCTGAAGTTGAATGCATCGGTGACGAAGATATTGCCGAGATGGTCGACCACCACATGCGACGGCCTGCCGAGACGGCCTTCCTCCGCGCCAACTCCACCAACGGTCATCTTGACCTCGCCGCTGTCTTTGTCCAGCACGATGATCTGGTGTTTGTCCATGTCACTGACATAGAGTGTGTCCTCATAAACGGCCACATCGGTGGGCTTGTCAAAGACATCCGGCCCGCCGTAGGTTCGTAGAAATTTATTGTCCCTGCCAAAAACCACGATCTGTTTTCTTTCCATGTCGGCCACATACTTGATGTCATCTGCTGTAACCCAGATGCCGGAAGGTTCGTTTAAGGCCCCCCTCCCTTGGTCCAGGATGTAACCGAATTTTCTGTTGGCCAGGTCGATGAAGATCACCTTCTTGAATCTTCTGTCCATTATGTATATCTTGCCCTCCGAGGAGCCGATGTCGTAGGATTTTCCGATATCCTTATCCGAGGTGGGTTCTCCTACCAGAAATTCCATAAATTCTCCCTGGCTGGCCCCGATATCCTCTTCACCGCTGATGGCGAGCAGAAACTGAAGTCTCGGCCGCTGGGGCAGCGGGGGATAGAAAACAGTCATAACCTCTTGCGGGGCCGTCGCGCAGCCGGCCAGTGTGATGAAGGCCATCAGAACCAAAACGACCCTTTTCATTTTTATTACAATCTCCGGTTTGTGTTTAGCGCCTGAAAAAGAAGGATTCTTATTTCGAAGCCTAGCGTAAATATGGATGCACGGATGATTCAAAATTTTCTGGACTCCTGCTCTCCGCCGCGCGGGGACAGAATTGGCAGGAATGAGGGTATTGATCGCAGAAAACTCACCGCCTGCTGATTTAACTATACTATCGTGTGCAAAAAAGCAACTCGTATATCCAGAAAACTTGATTCCCAGCTCTTGATGAAGGTCCTGCATGTTGCGGGGACGAAAGGGGTGAACAAGGCCGGTCCTATTAAGGCGAATCAATTCAGCACTAAGCCGAACCCCGATCCGTCAAACGATCATGCTTGATATATAAAAAAAGGGGCGTATGCCCCTTTTTTTATAAATGGTAAGAATTCTCGGCCGGCTATTTGGTGTGACACGCCAGGCAGAGCGCTGATGAGAGTTTGGAGATCTTCAAAAGCGGATCCCCGCCGAGGCCGCCGACCACATAGTCGTTATGGACAGAATGGCAGCCCGAGCATTGAACTTCACCGCCAATAAGCATAACGTCTTGAATGAGCCCTGTCCGGGTGAAGCCGCCCGAGCCAATCGTAACGGATACTGTTGCCGGATCAGCCAGCCCGCCATCCGCAGTCGCCAGCGCCGTGTCATAGACAAAAGAAATGGGATGGTCATTGCTGAGATCTGTCCCTAAATTTGCGATTCCGGTAATAAACGAAGTACCCGTGGCCCCGCCAAATGAATCGATTGCCACGGTTCCGTCATGACAGGAAAGGCACAGCCGAGACGGTCCGCCAGGACCAGGCTGAGTTACAGTGGCATCCAAGGTGGTGCTACTATACAAGGTGTATGTTGCTGTAGACACTTCATGATTCCAAAGGGGCGCCCCAGCGGCCCCGGGCACGTTATGCGGTGCGTGGCAGGCTACACAGATCTGCCCCGCGGTACCGAGTCCAGGACTACCACTGAAATCATGGGCGCTGCCCGCAATACCCGCCCATGAAGCGGTGGAAAATCCGGCCATAATGGCCAGGGCCATCATTACCACAAATAATTTTTTCATTACTTTTGCCTCCTTTACTTTAAGGTTTTATCTCAAAATTCTTCATGACAGTCAGAAACGGCAATTTTCACCTCCTCTCAGTTAAATGGCGTTAAAGTAAATTTCATTGATAGTAATTCATATGGGTGCCCCTTAGCCCATCGATTCGTCAATACGCTGAGGTATTTACTCACTCAGGACTTTAGCGAAGCAGGTCCAAAAAAAAGCCGGGTCACCATTTTGTTGCTGGCAACCCGGCTATCTTTTTATAAGACCCGTGGCTTTCCGCCCCCCGATCACTCGGGGTTTGGCTTTATCGTTTAATCTATACTATTTTAGCCGACTTTCTATCTTAACAAACAAGCAAAAATCACGCCACCTTAGAGTTTGTTTTCAACTTCTTTAAATATCAAGCCGTTAATTCTATCGGAGACGTTACTTTTGTTGACAAGCTCATAAAAAACTTCCTAGTTTATGGAAAAAATTACATGGTTTTTGTAAACTATTACATAATTATTAAGGTAATTATCGAAGCGTCGTTTTATGCCGCGCACCTTCTATTAACAAATGTGGTTTATCAAATCAATAGGAAAAATTAAGTCACTAAAATAATTTGCGGCCAGATGGGCCACAAATTGAAGCTTTTCCTTATTCCTTCTATCTATCTGTTTTAAAGATAAAAATTATGCATATCACGGACATGCAGCGGTTGTAGAATATAGATATTTTTAGGGTCCGGGGCCGTCGGGCGAAGTGTTAAAACTGCATGATAAAATGAATTCAACCCAATGCACCCATTCAGGTAAACTGAATCGGCAAGCTTAGTGCTTCGATTCGCAAATACAGTAACGTATGTAATTCGATCAATTCAATCCAATTGCTCACTCAGCACTAAGTCCTGAGTGAGTTAATTCGTGATCGAATTTACGAATCGATGGACTTAGGTTCAACAGAAACTCGCCCTAAGGCTATATCATCGTGTTTCGAATTTGGACACGATTATCCGAAAATATTAAAATATATAGTAATTAAAAAAGGTTATCTATGTTCAAAAGCGGTACACTTTTTCCTGCAGGTGGACAATTTGTAAGCGATCACCACGGATAGGCACGGAATATGCAGGAATTAATGAAAGAAAAATAGCAAAAAATATCTTATTGGATCAGTATCAGGGGATCTTTATTGACAAATGGTGACACCAAGTGGTAATTAAAAAACCAATACTGATATGGCCGCAAAAAGGCGCAAAAAGCACAAATATTAAACTTCAGGGCTTGTAATTTCAATAGGTTATGAGACCGAGATTCGAGAATTTTGACTTTTTACGAGATTGTCAATACTGGTAAAGTAATACGCCATCATAACGAGAAAGGCAATGAACTTAAATAGGCTCAGATTTTTTTTCCTTAAACCCATTATTCGACGATGCCAACATTTCAATATTCCAATTGGGACGAAGCCCCTGACGTGGATACTCATTTCGGTTAGCCTTTGCCTGGTTATCATATTGAGCTCCCATGCTGCAGATCCAGGTCGAAACCCAAAGACAACCCTAAACCAAAAATCACTTTTAATCGGCCTTATACCTGAGCATAATATATTTAAACAGCTCGAACGCTATGAACCCGTGGCCGATTATCTTTCTAAAAGTATCGGGATCACGATAAAGCTTAAGGTTCTAACCCGGTATGGAAATGTTATTGATAATTTTACCTCCCTGGGTTTGGATGGCGCCTTCTTTGGAAGCTTCACCTATGCATTAGCACATGCAAAAATTGGTGTTGAAGCAATTGCAAGGCCTGAGAGCACTAGCGGTTCATCTACGTATCATGGCTTAATCTTTGTTAGAAAAGACAGTGGCATCAGAAGTCCAAGCGACATGAAAGGAAAAAGCTTTGCCTTTGTAGACAAAGCAACAACGGCAGGATACATCCTTCCCCTTGCCTACTTTGATGAACACGGGATTGAAGATTTCAAAACGTTTATTCATGAGGCCTATTTTACCGGTACCCACGAGGATGCAATCTATGATGTTTTAAATAATAAAGCAGATATCGGTGCTGCAAAAAATACCGTTTTTATGCGCCTTGCAGCTGAAGACAGCAAAATAAAAAATGAGCTGGTAATCCTAAAAAGATCACCGGATGTGCCGGAGAATGTTTTGGGGATGAGGAGGGGGCTGGATGGTGTTATTAAGACTAAACTGAAACAGACCTTGTTAAATATGCATAATGAACCTGGCGGCATAGCTGTGTTGACAGCTTTTGGGGCCAAGCGATTCATCGAGACAACCGAAGATGATTATACGGGTGTTTATAAGTATACCCAAGATATCGGATTGAATCTTGAAACGTATGATTATATGAACGACTAATGAAGAAAAAGATACTCATAGCCTTAGGCGTGTATTCACTGACGTTTGTTCTGGGAGGTATATATATTATCACTACCATTGAGGATTCTACATCTACGCTGCACAATCTCATCAGGCTTCATCAAGTAGATACTCAAAGAGAGCGTTTATTAACCCATATAAAAAATGTGCAGTCCGACCTCATCCTCAGGCGAACAACGCATGCAAAGAGTGCAGATACGATTATTGCCAATGTAAAATCAATGGAAAACCTGTCGGAGGCATGTTTCGAATGCCATCACTCTGAGTATGTGATTAAAGGGCTCGATGATATAAGGAACAAAGTTGAACGATATAAAGTTTTGGTGAGCAGAATGTTGACGATAAGGGCCAATCGTGACAGGCTCAAGCAAGAAGACGACAAGGCTTTCCAGGCAGCGGAGCAGCTGTCAACAAAAATCGGTGAGATGGTACACCTGGCAACGAGTAAGCTATCTAAAAAAACTCAATCTTCTCTGAGTTATATCTCGAATACAAAAGTCATACTTTACGTGCTGGTGGGCATAACCCCCTTCTTCGCCGCAGCTTTAGGCTTTCTTTTTATTAGAGGGCTTACTGAACCGATTAAAGTGCTTTTGAAAGCGACGCGAAACTTAAATGGCGGTAATTTAGACTTCAGGATAGAGGGGTTAAGAGATGAGTTCGGGGAAGTGGCTGAATCCTTCAATGAAATGGGTGCCCGCGTGCAGGAGTATACCCAGAAGCTCGAGGGCAAGACAATGGAACTGGAGCGTACTCACAACGAGATGAGTACCTTTTGTCATGTCCTCAAACAGATTGGCGTACAGAGAACCTTGGATGGGGTCTGCTCTTTTCTGATGGAGGAACTTGAGGCTATTGTGAATAGCCGATACATGGTGCTTTACGTTTTTAGCGCCGACCACAGCATCCTTTTTTCTTTTTCGGGCAGGGACCTAACGACCTTCTCGGAACCGCAATTGATTCAAACCGCCTCAAACATAATAGGGGGGCTGAACCGGCTCACCAGTGATCCTGCAACGTCCTTCCAACCTCCGCTCATTCCTGACTATTTTCCGACCCAAGGCCGCCAGAGCATCATCCCCTTACGGCTTCATAACCAGGTTGAAGGCGCTTTTGTCGTTACCTGCGAGCCGGATTTTCAATGCGATGAGAAAGCACTTGAATTGGTCGCCCTGGTCTTGGATCAGGCCGCCGGCAGCATAAAAAGAGCCGTTTTACACGAAGAAGAAATTCGTTATATTCAAAATCGTTTGGTCAGCACAGTTGAGTATAACGGAATTATTGGCAAGGACCCCAAGATGCAGGCGATTTACAGGCTCATCGAAGACATTGCACCCACCGATGCGACGGTCCTGATTCAAGGCGAAAGCGGGACCGGCAAAGAATTGGCGGCCTGCGCTATTCACCAAAAAAGCCCACGCAAGAATAAGCCTTTTATCGTGATCAATTGTTCGGCCTATCCGACCGCACTGCTGGAAGCTGAGCTTTTCGGACACGAGAGAGGGGCTTTTACCGGAGCCGTCCATCAAAAATCGGGTCGTTTCGAGCGAGCCCATGGCGGTACGGTATTCCTGGATGAGATTGGCGAGATCGACCCTTCAGCCCAAATCAAACTTCTGCGGGTGCTGCAGACCCAAAAATTTGAGCGCCTGGGCGGCGAACAGACCCTGGAAGTGGATGTGCGCATCCTGGCGGCCACCCACAAAAACCTCCAAAAGGAGGTTGAAAACAGCCGGTTTCGCGAAGATCTCTATTACCGTCTAAATGTCATTCCGCTTCATCTGCCGCCGCTTAGAGAACGGCGCAATGATATTCCTCTGCTGGCGAAACATTTTCTGCATCGATTTGCTGCCGAACAGGGCAAAGATATTCAGGGATTAAGCTCCGAGGCAACGCGAATTCTCCTTGATTACGCATGGCAGGGCAATGTCCGCGAGCTTGAAAATATTGTCGAACACGCCGTAGTGCTTGCAAAATACAAGCAAATCGAGGTTTCAGACTTGCCCCCCATGCTTCAAAGTTCAAATTCCTCAGTGCCGGTTGAATCGAACGGATCCATATTTATGGAAAATGAGAAAAAGCTGCTCGAGGATGTCCTGGAGGCGTGTGGCTGGAATAAAAAACAGGCAGCTCTGCGGTTGGGGATCAGCCGCAGTACCCTCTACAGTAAACTCAGCAAACACCAGATCGCCAGGCCCGCTTTTTGCGCTTGCCGGGATCGTGGTAATATTTAAACTTGAATATGGCATCAAGACTATGACAGTTTTTACACAACAATATCGCAGATCGTGCTCTCAGAAAACTGTTGGTGGCATTACCTTCCAGATTAACCCCCCTACCTTCGGCAGGCGATCCCGGATTCCATTGGTGAACATTATGGCAGGAGGGGCATGAGATCTCTCCAACTATTACCGGTTGGCCGGAGTTTCTGTTAAAAAGAGGGAAGTAATTGGGCCGACCTTTAATGTTGTATCCCAAATTAACAACTTTGCTTATCGGATGGGTGGCAATCAGCGGTATTTTATTTTTGGCCCAGCCCTTCTCTGAATGGCAGGAGTTGCACATCGTATCCATGAGGCTTTCACCCCGGCCAAAATCCTGAGCCCAGAGCTTGATCTGGTTTTTACCATTATGGACCAGATGGCAGACACCGCATGTTCCTGATTCAGCCGGAGTCTGGTCGCTGATATTCTTTGCCGTCGGCGCTGTTATCGTAAGATCGTGATCGGTCTTTTCAAGGTGGGCCTGATCGGGGTGACAGTTTTCACAAAGCTTGGGAGAAGGCGAATTAACTATTCTTAAAAAGCTGTTTTGGGAGTTACCGTCGATGTCAAAATGATCAGCAGCCAAAGTTTTCAGCGGATTCCAGCGATGCGGGTCGTGACAGGTATGACAGGTCATGACACCATCATTCGAATTTTTTCCATTTTTGTTAAAAAGCGGCAGGGTGGTGGTCAGACCTTTTTCAGCCGGCGCGATGTCCACCGGGTGCGAGTAGTCTTTGATAATTTTTTCCCTGGCCAGCCCTTTTTCATTATGGCAGCCGATACACAACTCCGCTGCTAAACGGGCATTTTGAGTCGTTGTTTTGCGAGCCCAGAGATAACTTCCCTGAGCATTGTGCGCCAGGTGGCAGGTCCCGCAGATTCCTGATTCCGAGGGGGTTTGCTGCCTGCTATTTTTTTCTTGGGGAGCAACTTTGCTAAGATCATGTTTGGAGTTGGCAATATGAAATTTATTACGATGGCATTCACGGCAGACATCCGGCGACGGTTTTCTTAAAAAGGACGTCGCTGCCATCCCAGCGCCGGCATCTTTTGCGGTTTTCCCATCGCTGGAATCCGGACGCCACCGGTGGGGGTCATGGCATGTGTGGCATTTCACAACACCGTCTCGAGCACTTTTTCCCCTGGCATCGAAGAGCGGCAGGCTGGTTTTTTGAACAGGTGCGATGTTAAGCGGATGGGAATAGCCCTTGTGTACTTTTTTCTTGGCAATGCCCTTTTCCTGATGGCAGCTGGTACACATACCCTGAACGATGGTGCCCTTTTCCGCAGATACTTTCCGGGCCCACAGAAAGCCTCTCTGTGACCCGTGCACGAGATGGCAGATCCCGCAGAGTCCGGATTGCGAAGGTGTTTGGTTTAAGATATTTTTTTCTGCAGGGGCAGACTGATTCAGATCATGCTTGGAGTTTGCTATTGAAAATTTATTGTTATGGCACTGGCGGCAAATCTCGGGTTTTGATTTTCTTAAAAAGAATGTCGATTTAATCTTTTTCCCTTTCGATATTTTATCGGCTTTATCCTTTGAGGCAGCCTCCGGCGGCCGGTGGGTGTCATGGCAGGTGGAGCATGTCATTTTACCATTATTATCCTGAATCCCGAATTTGTTGAAAAGTGGAAGTTTTAGTTTCCCTTCGACAACATCGACGGTCGCTAAAGCGGTAGTACCACCTTTTCTTTTGAAGGGGTTTACATTCAGGGGATGGGTTTTGCCGCTAAGATTGACTTTGGCGGCAATCTTGTCTTTACCGTGACAGCTCATACAGAGCCGGGCCGTAAAATCTCCTTTACCGGAAAGTTTGCGGGCTGCCTTGTGTGGCAGGTGGCAGGCGGAGCAGACCCCGGCCTCGGCCACGGTTTTTCCTTCCTGGTTTTTCTCGGTGGGTACGGAGTGAACCAAGTTATGTTTGGTTTCAGCGATATATTGTTTGTCGGAATGGCAGGTCAGGCAAAAGCCGGATTGATTATCTTTGGCAATCACCAACAATTGCTTTTCAATTTTATTATTGTGCACCTTATGGCAGGTTTGGCAGGTGATCACGCCGTTGTCACCCAGCTTTGCGCCTTTCCTCAGTACCGTTTCAGGTATTTTTACCTTTGCAGGCTTGGCATCGACGATATGAAACGGCTTTTTTTGGCCGTCTGGTGAAAAAATGTTTTTATCCCGGTGACAGGCCAGGCAAAAGCCGGAATTCCCGGTGCCGGCCACCAAATAGCTTTCAAAGGGGGAGCCGTGGGCCGTGTGGCAGCTTTCGCAGATCACCTGATTCTTCTCTGCTCCTGCTCTGGCATAACCGGCAATAAACTGCCGCGGAATGCCCTGCTCGATGCTACCCATGGGGTGGTTGCCGGCCACGGCGCCGCCCGTTTTATCCGGGTGGCACCTGCGGCACATCGCTGAATTCTTATTTGAAGTCCGCATGAAGATCGTCTCGTGGGTGTCCGGTCCGCTGGGGACCCCGTGGGCCGTGTGGCAGGTGGCGCATTGTATTTTGCCGTCTTCATCCAGGGGGAATATTTCGGGCATCTTCATGCCGGCCGGCGGCGACACATCGGTTTTGTGTCCGAAACCATTACCCATTCTGTCCCGTGAATCCATAATGCTGCCGTCATGGCAGGACATACACATCTCGGGTGTCGCCACCACCTTTTGCGAATGGTAGGCAGCCAGGTCGGATCCTTTGCCCTCCGTAAAAAAGGTATCGATCCAGCGATAGTGGCATATGGCGCAGGATTTAGCGGAGTTCGGATTTTTGGGCGGCGGCACCGTCGCGTGGGAGACATCGAATGCAACTATCAAAAAAATTAGCAGAGACATCGAATGCAACTATCAAAAAAATTAGCAGTATGACAGTGAGGATTTTACAATTTATCATTAAGCGTTGAGTTATTTTGTAAACATTTACAGGTTGCATTTATGCCATACGGGCTTGTTTCAGGCGATGAACGTCGAACATCGAAAAGACTGAACATCGAACATCGAACGTCCAACGTTGATATAGCCGCAAAAAGGCGCAAAAAGCACAAAAATAAAATTTCAGGGCTTGTAATTTCAATGGGTTATGAGACTGAAATTCGAGAATTTTGACTTTTTACGAGATTGTCAACGTTGAACATCGAATAATGATGTCGCTCCGCTCCCCAAATTAGTTTCATTTGTTTCCAAAAATCCGATGTCAAACCTTGAATGACTATTACCTTTTCCTTTGAGCCCTTCGACTCCGCTCAGGGCCGTGAGCCTGTCGAACGGCCGGTTTGATACTGGTAACAAAAATCTTAATCAATTCTTTTGTTTCTTCCTTTTTACCCATCCAGCATTCGATGTTGGACATTCATGATGCTGGATGCCGGCCGCTGGATGCTGGTAGGCGGAATCGCGCTGCACTATCTTTTTAATAATATTGGTAGTATACCTTATTTATCCAGTATCCAGTAACCAGGAACAAGCATCGTGATGTTTTATTCGCAGCATTTGCTTGTCCAAAAAAATAGCGCATTTTTTACGATATGTGGAGATCTGAACTTAGCGCTTATGGGGATTCGCCTTCTATCTGATACACGCTCACCTTGTTGGCAAACATTTCGACCACATAAAGCCTGTTTCGATGGTCTATGAACAGGCCCACCGGTGACTTCGATGGTCTATGAACAGGCCCACCGGTGACTTGAATTTTTTGACCGCACCTTTTTCAGGGTCACCAACGGCGGCGTGAAACTCGCCGGTAGCGGAGTCGAAAATCTGGATGACTCCCAAATAGCTGTCACTGACAAACACGCGGCTATCTTTACCGATTGCGACTCCCTTGGGCCTGAAAAATTCTCCTTTTTCAACCCCCCATCCACCCAGAAAGTTCACAAACAACCCGTCAGGATTCAGGACTTGAACCCGGGTGTTGATGACATCGACAATGTAAAGGTAATTCTCCTTGTCCAGGGCCATGAGAAAAGGATACCTGAAAGCGAGTTTGCCGGTGCCGGGCGTGCCGTAGGTTTGGCTCATTTTCCGTGTTGCAAGGTCATAGACCAGAATGCGGTGGTTGTCATTATCGACGACATAACATCGCTTGCGATTTTCATCGACAGCCACGTCGGTGGGGTCCGCCGGGTGGTTCTTTGTTGAAGGGAGTTTAATCAGGGCTATAAATTTTCCTTCAGGATTAAATATCTGGATACGGTGGTTTCCGGAGTCGGCCACGTAAATTTTGCCTGAACCATCGATGTCGATTCCTAACGGAAAGTGAAATTCACCCTTGCCGGACCCTTTTTTGCCGAAGGAAGAAACAAGCTTGCCGTCCCGGCCGTACAGCCGGATTTTGTTGTTTACGCCGTCGACGACATAGATCCGTCCGTCCTTTGATACCGCAACATCGCTGGGCTGGTCGAGTTGCCCGGTCAGGTCAAAAAGATGTTTGACATGTGTCAGTCGAATCCCATGGGCGGATGTTTCTAAAAAAAAAATAATTATAATTATCAGCGCTAATACAAAAGGGGAACATCGATGGTTAGGTATCGTTTGCTTCATAAGGTTTGTTTTTTCTGGGATTTCTTCCCAACCCGGATAAAATAAAAAATGGCCACAAAGGCCCAAAAACACAAAGCAAAACGGATTGCTATAATTTATCTTTGTGTTTTTGTGTCTTGGTGGCAAGAATGTTTTGCCACAAAATGTCGTAGATCCGCCTTTGAAGGACGCCAAAATTATTACTACAGATATCGTTGATTGGTTGATTAGTTGATTGGTTAAGTGGTTGTAAATATGGATTTATCCCATATTTGCAAAATAATTGGACACTTCATGTTTCAACAGCTAATTGTCGAACAGATCCGGGAAGTAAAAAACTTTATATTTCGTCACAAGACCTTTAACATTTAAATTAATAAGCTGGTCGGTCTTTTTTTCATCAAATCCCAGCTGTCGGAAATCAAGCATCCCATTGACGGCATGGCATTCGTTGCAGGCCACGCTGATCTCTTTTTTTTCAGTATGTCGGTGAAAAAAAATTAATTTTTTTTCTTTTTGGGCGGATTCCATCCCTTTTTCAAGCTGCAAAAAATCCTTTGCCTTCACCGTATCCTCATATTCCGTTACCAACTGCTTTTTGCCGTTATTTTGCACGAAAAGCCCTATCCTGGAGATGTAGTTTTGCGTTTTATGGGCAGTGCCGGTATGAGGGTTAAAATACGATCCAAAAGGTTCACCGCTGAATTCGACGTTTTCAGAATCGATCCAATCGTAAGAGACATGATTGAGCTTTGATCTTTTGATGTGGCATACTTCACAGAGCATAAAGCCCGTGTGCATGTTCACAAGCCCCCTTACCAGATAATTTTTACTGTGCGGATACAGAGGGTGGCAAACCCGGCACGATGTGACGTCATCCAGCCGGGTAATAAAAGACTGTTCGGTTTTGTGCAATTCTTTCAGAGGGAAGTTATTAATCTTTTCCTGATCTTTATCTTTGAGGTGGCAGGTGGTATTGCAGTTCACTCCGGTTTCACCGGTGTGGGGGACCTTGACCACTGAGGTATGGCATTTTTTACAGCTGATTTTGCCATGAGGAGAACGCATGTATTTTTCTTCGTCGATATGCAGCACCCTGAATTCGCCAGATTTCTCAAGTCTTACCAGCCCGGGATACTGGTGGCAGGTTAGGCAGCCGGCCTCATCCAGGCCAAAACAGGTCATACTCGCAGGTGCAAAAAAATAGCAAAAGCCTGTTAACAAGCATACTAAAAGGAATTTATTAATTGGCTTCATTTAATTTCACGAATATTTACTCGGGGACTTTCTCAATGCCAAAATCAATTTTAGATGGAAGATAAAATGTTTTATACTTCTCGATCATCCCGACGACTTCGGTTGAAGCCAGGTGATCAACTCGATTTTTCGGGAAACCAAGTTTTGCAAAATCAAGATAGCCGTCCTTTTGGTGACAATCGGAACAAAACACCGGCTTGGTGGAAATATTTTCATGAAGTTTGATTTTGGCCTGGGCAATTTGATCCGGTGTATATTTATCGCTGAATTTTAAAAACTGCTGGGCTGCTTTGGCACTGACCGGCCTGAAAATATGTTTCGCGTTTCCACCGGCGATCCTGATGGGAAAAATTTTGGCCGGGTATTTGCCGTATTCCCCATCAACTTTCGGCAGCATTTCTCCGCTTTGGCGATCGATCCAAGTGAAGATAACATTTTTTTGGCCGGGATCCTGGCGGGCGTGGCATACCGCACAGGCGATAAAACCGGTGTGAAAATTCAAAATGGCGCGAACTTTTTTCTCCTTGCCATGAGGAAAGGTCCCATGGCACGATAAACAAAGGGGTGGGTTTATTTCTGGCACTGAAATAAATGAATCCACCATGTGGAAATGATCGCGGGGCACGGCGTCTTCATGTTTAAGAATCATTTTAAAGATATCTTCTTGAGCGTCCTCGCGATTCGCGTCCACTTTTTTGGCCTCAAGACCTGGGTAGTACACCAGCTGCAGCAACCATAGTCCGAATAAAAAAAGCGGTAAAACAATAACGGTTTTTAACACAAAAACTTTAAGTTTGCTTTTCATTCAGCCTCTCTTTTACAATAAATTTTCTGCAGTGCGGGATCATTCATAATTTTTTTGTATTGCAGCGGATGCTCTGCTTTTAGCTCTTCTTCATCCATTAAACCCGTAAGCCACATATTATTCAGGGGATTTTTATGGGGCCCTAAATGAATTTCATACATATGCCAAACTATAAGAGCCAGACATGCCAGGATGGCCTCCATTCCATGGACTATGGTGGCAATGTCAACGATAAATTTGCTCCACAAATATTCCATCCACAACAGCAGCCCGGTTGCCGCCATCAAAGTATTTCCCACAATCAAGGCGCCGTATTCCATTTTCTGCTTATAGCTAAATCGATCAAATTCGGGTGGTTGCTCTTTGATTCCTCCGTAATAAAGAACATTATCGCGAATATCCGTCAGGTCCTTGAGCCTTGGCAGCATATCCATCAGCCAGCGGCGGCCAGACGTCTTAAAAAGGAGATAGTAAACATGATACAAGCTGACCAGTATCAGAACGGTCCCGGCAGTCCGATGTAAAATACTGCGGTACTGAAATATTATCTCCCCGGCTTTTCCAAAGGACTTCACCAAATCTTCCGGAATTTTTATCATAAACCCGGTAATGACCAGAACCACAAAACACACCACCAGAATCATATGCTGTACTCTTTCGGAGTAGTTCAGCCTTACAAAATACTGTCCCCCCGCTGTCTTTTCAGTCTGCCGGATGACTTCGCCGTTATAAGGTGCCGCGATTTCTCCCATAATTAAAACCTTTCAATAATTGATAAAATGCTGCCTCTTAGCTTAATGCGCTTTTTTTCCTCTTCTTTTGATCCGTAAAAAATCCAGCCATTGATGCATGGCCATAAAAGTAATCACAGCCGCAATAAACACCTTGTAAAATATCTTAAGTAACTTAAGAACTTTATAGTGAAATATCTCTTCTTCCGAAAAATCGATTTCAGCACGCTTTAACAATTTAGACATTTTTTGACCTTGGTTGGTTCTGACTTTTTGATCGGCCATTATCTGGGCTTTGACACCATATGCGTGCACTCTGCCGGTCGCAAAATCGGTGGTGGCGCCGGGATGGCATACCTGCACGCCTCCCTGATTACTGCAAGTCTGGATGCGGTTTAAAAGGTGAATTGGAGAAACCGGATCTGTTCGGGGGCGGATGTCGTGGGTGGAATATCCTGTGGGCACATGACAACTGATACAATCGGGTGCATTTCGCATCCCGTATTTTACCTGGGTCCAATGAAATGTATCCTTGTATGTTTCAATGCTTTCCAGACCATGCCGGGCCATTTTCTCTTGATTCTCATGGCAGCTGGTGCATAATTTTACAACTTCTGCCTGCGTCCTGCGCCGCCGCATGCGGTGGGTAAAATGAGAATAAAAGTTTTGGGCCCACTGTTTCTTGGTGTGGCAGCCTATGCACCTGGCCAGGGTTTCATTTGATAAAGCCTCGCTTTTCCCCCACAATCCATCAAAAGGATTGTACATTCGATTATCATGACAATATTTACATGTGGGTAAATCTTCCGGATATTTCTGATTTTCTTTACCATGGACACTGGCTTCATATTTTTTGACCATATTGATGTGCGAAAATTCCTGATTGGTTGAGGGCTCTTTAATGTGGCATTTAGTGGAGCAGTCAACTTTTTTGACATCGGTATGCGGGATTTGATCGAGGCCGACATGGCAATTTTTGCATCTCAGCTTGGCATGCACTGAATTTCCAAACATTTTCTCGGGTATATAAAAAATCCTTTTCTTGCCGGTTTTGTCATAGCGTCCCATGCCGGGGTATCGATGACAAAGCAAGCAGTTTTCCGTATCGGGCAGGATCTCAGTTTCCGCCATGACAGCGCCGGACAGCAGAATCAAAATTATCCCTGTTAAAATCGAAGCCTTGATTAACATGAGCTTATTGGAACTCACCGGGTTTCTCCTTATCATACTAGTTTCCAGTTTCACTCGATTCCTTGGGAGTCTCTTTCTCGCCAAATCCGGGACTAAGAATTCGCGGCATATAAAATTCGGTGTATTTATTTATCATCCCGACAACTTCGGTGCTGACGATAACATCTATTCTGTTTTGGGAATATCCGAGCTCCTTAAACGGAAGCGCCGACGCCTCTTTCTGGTGGCAGTCTCCGCAGATATAGGGTTTCTTGCTTACGACTTTATGGATGATCGTTTTGGCTTTCGATTTTTGAAGATCGGAAAGCGTTTTTTCATTATTGCGGTACTCGTTTGCAAAGTCGACCCTTTCCGGCGTGTCGATTCGCTGAAGCTTGCCGTCAATACGCTCAAAAGGTATGATTTTTGAATCATATGCTCCGGGAGGAATTCCTTCGCCGACCGGGCTGGCAACGATCTCACCGGTGGTACGGTCATACCATTTGAATACGCCCGTCTTGCCGGCTTCTTCAAGCTTCACATGACAGGCCTGACAACCGATAAACGATGCGTGCATGTTGCCGAAGGCCCGTAATTCCTTGACTTTGTCATGGGGCATGTCACCATGGCAGGTGATGCAGTAGTTTTGTTGGTCGGGCTTGAAATCAAAATCGATATGATGAAAATGCCCTTTTAACCATCTTTGTTCCAGCACCCGATAGCCGAGGTAATGTTTTACTCTCTCCTCGCCCTCAAGGATGGCTTCTTTAAAGGTAATTTTCTCAGGTGCATTTTTTTGCTGCGCTTTCATGTCCGCAATTTCCAGATTTCTTTTTATGGAGTGGTATTCCTCTACAAAATGTCCGAAGGTCACATTCCATATGACCACCATAAAAAGCACAGTCAACACCATCAGCGCCAGGAGATACAGCTTTGAAAGCAACTTTTTCATAAATCAAATCCTAACCCGGATAAATTGGAAATTCGAAGAACGAAATACGAAACAAATCCTTCGCAATCTCTGGTCAATTTATTTAATTCCCATTCCTTAAATTGTCTAATTTCAAGTTTGCTTAATGCACTCTGGGCAGATCCTCCAGCGGCACTTCACGGACCGGCCCGGGAGCTTTCACAGATTCATTGGCGAGCGAACCACCATGGGGTGCGCGTATCTCATGCTCGAGCCCGGCGGCTTTCATGACCTGCGTGTAGTATTCGTAGTGCTCCTCCACCATCAGGTGCTCAGGCAAATATCCCGTCAAAAATACGGTGCCCATGGGAAAGACGGAGGTTGAAAAATGCACATTGTAGAAGTGCCAGATGAACAGAAACAGCGTAGCCAGCAGTGCTTCGTCACTGTGCGCGATTAAGGCAAAATTGATCACCTCGCCCGGTAAAAATTGTGTAACAAGCTCCTTTTGCCACATAATAAAACCTGACCCTACCATGATGACAATACCCCAGAAGGGCGCCCAGTAATCAAACTTTTCCTTCCAGGTAAATCTTGCCCCTTCCGGCGGTTTATTTGTAAAAAACAATAAATATTTTAAATAATTTATAATATCCTTGAGATCCTTGAAACTCGGCACGATGGGATGCGTCACCAGTCCTATTATTATCTTGCCGACCCGCAGTTGCTTTTTTTTCTTCAGGGGAACGATTTGATCTGTATATATGCTGTAGCACATATAAATAAGGTGGAAGACAAACAGTAAAAATAACATTGTACCGGCGATTTTGTGAACAACAGGAGCTATTTTAATTCCACCGAAAAGGGAGTAAATATATGGCGCCCAAAACGCATCATGGAACTTCAACGGCATGCCAGTCAGTGCAAGTACAATCACGCATGATGCTATGGTGATGTGCTGCGCTCTTTGTATGGCGGAAAATCGATAGAAGTATTTCTTGCCGTTTTTTGTTATGACGATAGGCTTCTTTTCCATTGATTTATTTCCTCCGTCTTAGCGCGGCGTTCGGAAACATCCTTCTCACTAAATCAAGGAACAAAAGACCCGTCATGGGCAAAAGAACGCTGCCGGTCAACGCAATAAAAAACATTTTGAAATAATATTGGACCGGGCTTTGCGCCAGATCGAACTCGGCATGAACTTTATAATCGGCAAGTTTCGCTGTGGCTTTCGGATGACAGTCCATGTTGGAACAGATGCCGCCTTTATTGTTCACGTGCGTGGTTGAGTTGGGGTCATTATGGCTGAGCATTTGGTGTACTGATCGGCCCGGGTTGACGTGGCAGTCCAGGCAGTCGGGAATGCGTTCATCCAGGAAGCGGGCGGCTTTGCCGTGAAAAGTTTCGCCGTAAGAATAGGCGGCTCGGGTGGACAGGTTGTGCCTGGCCGCCAGTTGAGGATCATCATGGCAGCGAGCACATATTTCCGCTATATTTTTCGGGTTACGGATCTTGTGTAATCGGGTGGTAATGTGGTTGTAAAAGCGGTAAATAAATTCATCCTTCTTGTGACAAACCCGGCAGCGACCCAGGGCGGCCTCGGAAACCCCCGGGCGTACTCTTTTAAAAAAGGAGAGCGGCCGGTAGAGCGGATTGTCATGACAATTCTTGCAGGTGGGCATGTCTGTGGGATATTTTTTGGGCTTCTGATTCCTGTCGTTTAACCCATGCACACTTTGTGATAAAAATGTGGCCACCTCCTTGTGGGAGAATTTTTGTTCGCTGGATGGTTCGATGATGTGGCACTGGGTCAGGCAATCCACCTTTTTGGCAGGATCATGTGGGATCTTTTTGATGTCCGTATGGCAATCTTCACATTTTACCTTGACGTGGACACTATTTGTAAAGGTGGCTTCATTAACAAAAAGCAGCCTTAATCTGCCATCTTCGTCGATTCGGCTGAGACCGGGATACTTATGGCATAAAAGACAGTTGCCGATATCGGCAGCGTATGAACCTGCTGACATGAAAACCGTGAGAAACCAAAAAACCAGCCAGAACAAAAGAAATTTAAAGTGCAGTCTAAACAGCATCTTCTCCCCCACACGCAACATAAAACCGCAAACCAAATCGTGCCGTCTTTTCCTAACAAACGTATAATCTTTCAGTGCCACAAGTTAGCAAATGCTGTGCCAGAAGGGTTAGATTACTGCTTGGCCGCCATGGCATTAAGAATAGACAATCTCCCGGAAGATAGACGGAAGGCAGCCTAACTATTTGAATAAACAAGGAGAAATGAAACCTGAAGTGGAGTGAGCGCTAAATCGTATTAAACCATGAAGGATTTATAAACCGGCAGAGAAGATATATTTCTTTTATCAAAGAATAAAAATGCGGCAGAAAATTTACCTGATCTGTATGAAATACAGACATCAGTATCCACAATGCATGAAATTGGTTGTAATAAAGGTTGGTTGTAAGTGTTCAGAAATCGTACGGTATTTTCTACAACTGCGCAACTGTTAATCCGAATTAAAGGATGAACTCACAGTTTGAAAAGGCTTGGATGCTCGGCGGTTCCAGCGCTTGCCAACTTCCCAACCTCGCATCCCGGCTAAATAGTGCCCATCCATAAATCAGCTAAAATCAGTTTGGGCACTCAATAGTGTTTCCAATCCAGAAATGCGGATTTTTGTTCAAGGTCAAGGAAATCAAGCGTTTGTGCGGAGACGTAGCTGGCTACGTCGCACAAACAAACGCGCCGATTGACGCCGAGATTGATTGACGCCGAGATTGAGCAAAAAGACTATTTATGGATGGAAACTAAATAACATTTGTCATCGGTTTCATATTCTGGGTGGCCATTATGAAATAGCGAAGCTTCGCCTCAAACCGACGAGTCGATGAGAAACATATACTGTTGGCGAGGCGAAGCGATAGGTTCGAGGACAGGATTTTTTACCTTGTGACGATTACCCCGGCTAGAAATAAAAGCAGGATTTCATAGATTAACACTGGAGCAAACCGCCCAAAAATTGCATAGATGATTCCGCCGCCTATAATGGCCGGCACGCCAAAAAACACCAAAATCCCTAATTTCCGGCTAATTTCCATATTCTTAACAATCCTCCTTAAAAAATACTTCGCCGTGGTAAGGCGTTGTGCGCTGGTATGAATTGCATTTTTTTGCGCTTATCCTGAGAATGAAAGTACAGATAGCGGTACAGCGCTTGGGGACCATGACAGTTGATACAGACGATGTTATAACTCATATTCCTTAGGAAGCGGAATTTTTCCATTTCATGGTCCTTCGGAATTTGAGGATCTGTTTGGTTGCGGGGCAATGGCGACCACTGGTGGGCATTGTGACACGAGGGGCAGGAAATCTCGCCGACATTTGTCTCCCGTCCGTTTTGATCAAAGATAGGGGTATATCCAGTTTTGTTCTTATTAAAGCGAATAATATTGTTGATTAATTTACCCGTCGGATGGGTGGTAATCAGCGGAATTTTTTTTTCGGCTATATTTCCCTTCGAATGACAGCGGGTGCACAGGGCGTTCATGATGCTTTCATTCTCAGAAATGGGACCATATGCTCTTGCCCAAAGCTTTAGTTTGTTGGGACTGTTGTGTACAAGATGGCATGCGCCGCAGGCCCCCGATACCTTTACCGTCTGGCCCAGCACATTGGTGGCGAGGGGGGCTGTTATCTTAAGATCGTGGTCGGTTCCATCTACATTGGCTTTCGCTGGATGACAAGTCTTACAAAGGTCTGAAGAGGGGTAATTGGCTTGGCGTAAAAAGCTGCTGGTGGCGTCGCCTTCTTTATTTTTCAGTGTATCGTTCAGATCGGGCCGGGATTGTTTCGCATGCCAGGTATGAGGCTCATGGCAGGTCAGACATGCCAATTTCCCGGCAGGGATTTTAATTCCATCGTCCTCATAAAGGGGAAGCTTGATGATCTTTCGATCGCTGGATCGCTGGATATTCAATTCTTTCAGAGTGATTTCAACCGGGTGACTGTTGTCACCGATAAGTTTGGTTTTGGCCGCCCCGGCTTTTTGATGGCACCCGGTACATAATTGGGTAGCTAAACTTGTATCGGTCGACAGTGGTTTGGCCCAGAGCTTTATGCCGGAGGCATTATGGGGCACATGACAGGCGCCGCAGGGTCCCGCGATGCCGGCGGTAAATCCTTGTATGTTTTTTTCTTCCGGGGCTGTTAATTTAAGGTTATGATCTGAGGTGATAACCTGCTTTTTATCGGCATGACATTCTACACACAATACCGATGATAAGCCATTGGATATTCTTAGGAAACTGGTTGAGGTATCGCCTTCAAGATTTTTTCCGCTATTTTTGGTTGGGGAGTTCGGGTCCCAGCGATGAACATTATGGCAGGTAAAACACTGAACCCTACCGGCAGGATCTTTGGTTGTGTCCGCTAAAAATAAAGGCAATGTCTTTGGGATGGTTCCCTTGGATGCGGGCTGAATATCGACAGGGTGAGAATGTTTCCCGATACGTTTTGTTTTAAAACCGGTCTCTTGACGATGACACGTTAGACACATTTGAGGTGCCTGACTGCCGGGACTAAGCCGCCTGGCCCACAGCTTTTTGCCGGCGGCATTGTGGGGTATGTGACAGGCGCCGCAGGGTCCGGTTTGGCCGGCGTTAAATCCCTGGGTGTTTTTCTCTAGTGGTGCCGTTACTTTAAGATTATGATCCGAAGCGATCACCGACTTTTTGTTCCCATGGCATTTTAAACACAGAGCTGATCTGGAATTGTTTGACATCCTTAAGAAACTGTTTGATGCATCTCCTTCAAGATTCTTACCACCCGTGTTATGCGGTGATGTCGGATCCCATTGATGCGCATTATGGCAGGTAAAACACTGCACCCTGCCGCCGGGATCCCTGGTTGCGTCTGCCAAATATAATGGTAATTCACTCGGCAGGGATTCCGTTGAAACGAGCTTGACACTGGTCGGATGGGAGTGCTGACCAATGCGTTTCGTCTTGACGCCGCTCTGTTCGGCGTGGCATGTCAAACACATCTGAGAGGCCGGGTTTTCAGGATTAAGTCGTTTGGCCCATATCTTTCTGCCGGCGGCCTTATGAGGTATATGACAGGCGCCGCAGGGTCCCGATTCAGATGGCCGCTGTTGTTTAATATTTTTTATGTCAGGAAGAGTTAATCGCAAATCGTGCTTGCCGTTGATCAAGCTTTTTTTGTTTTGGTGGCAAATGGTGCAGAGAGATGAATTATTAACTGGCGATACCATGGCCTGCTTGCCGTGCGCATTGTGACACGATTGACAAATGATTTCCCGGGCGGGACCGAACCTGGATCCTTTTTTGGCAGCTTCCAAGTGGGGGATATCCTTTGCTTCCTTCAGCACCGGATGATTCGCAAATCCTTGCTGCTCCATCTTGCCGCCGTGACAGGCGATACACATCTGAGATCTTGCGTTATCAAATCGCATGAACGGCGTGCTTCCCACCTCTGCGCTCTCTTTGAAATCGTGAAGAGTGTGACAGGTGCCGCAATAAATCTCGCTATTTCTATCCAGGCGAAAGATTTCAGGCAATTTGAGTGATTCAGGAACTTTTTTAAGCGCATGGTGGGGATTTCCCTCTGCTACCCTGACTCTGCTGTCAACCACATACCCGTCATGGCAGGTCACGCACATTGTCACTTCGTTCTAGCAACGTTTTTTGGTCGGTTTTAAAGGCATCAAACCAAAGGACATGACATAGGAGACACTCTTTATCAGCTCGCCTGGTTATTGCCTGGACAGAATGGACGATGAGGAATATCGCGCTGAGCACAATTATTATTATCGATTTTTTCATGCACCTATTAATTGAATATTTTCGAATGAATATTGAATATTTAAGGAATTCTTTCCATTTAAAAAAGGACGGAGCGAAGCAACATCCACAAATATTTAATTTACAATTCCCCGATAAATCGGAATTTACGCTTCACTACAACCGGCTCGTCCGGCTTAGGATATAGCCACGAAATCCACGAAAAAACACGAAACTTAATACTTTATAGGCGTTCACAGGTTCAGAGTTCACCGTTCAGGGTTACCTTGCTTTGGTTGACTTCGGGAGAGTAGGCTCCCGGGCCAATTGCAATGGCTGAATATCATTAACTCGTTATATTCTCATAAGTTTTCTTCGAACCTCTGAACCCTGAACTCCTGAACCCGTTAGCGATTACATAAGTTTTTTAGTGGCCATCGAGTAAATTTTTATTAATTGGGTTTTTGGCTCAACCCTAACCTTACAACATTGGGCTCAATTATTACGGAACTGATACACACTTACCTTGTTCAGCGTTGACTGAACGACATAAAGCCGTCCTTTAGCATCAAAAGCCAGACCAACAGGGGTAGTCAGCCTCAGAAAAGCATCATTTGTTTCGGATAAAATACCACGAAGCTTTCCTGCTCTGTCAAATACCTGAATAATTCCGGTATAACTGTCGGACACATAGATATGAGATCGATCATCGATAGCGATACCCTTGGGGCGATACAATTGACCCGGTAAAACCCCCAATTCTCCTATTTGCCTGGGATCCTTACCCAGAAAATTAAATATTTGGATTCGGCCGTTTAAGATATCTATTACATAAATATCCCCGTTTTGATCAACGGCCGTCATGCCCGGAAACCTGAGTTCTCCGAGTTGTTCTCCCAAGTTACCCCATGAAAAATTGAAAGCACCGTCACTGTTAAAGCAAAGTATTCGATGGTTTTTTGCATCACTGACATAAATCCGATTGGCAGCGTTCAACGCCTTGACTTCAACCGGACGGGCTTTCCAGCGGGTGAGGTCGATCTTACGCAAATATTTCCCAGTGTCATCAAATATTTGTATTCGCTGGTTTCCGGTGTCGGCTACATAGATATATCCCCGTTCGTCAATATCCAACCCCACGGGATTACGAAATTCTCCGTTTCCCTCCCCGGCCTGCCCAAT
>CALZJV010000014.1:0-30797 GCA_945787595.1 uncultured Desulfobacterales bacterium
TTTCCGGTCTGGAAATGGTCCAGAACAGCATGCGCCTCAACTGGCTCGGCAGTGAAGTAGATCAGCGCCTTAAAATTATCATGAAAGGGATTCACCAAACCTGTCTGGACGCAGCTGAAGCCTACGCCACCCCCGGCAATTACTTAAATGGGGCCAACATCACCGCCTTTGTTAAAGTGGTGGATGCCATCCTCGATCAGGGGGTGGTGTAAAGGAATGACGATTGACGATTGAATATTGCCGAATTGTGGAATTCTATCGTTTTTATTTTCTGCATAATCACATCTTGAGAAACAGGCAGCCGCTCTACAATCACCGAATCTCCTGCCGCATGAACACGGTGTAGGATACGGCAAAGTATATGACGATTATGGCCCAAGTGAGATGATGTGGGGTATGACGATCAGGATGCTTTGACTGGGCAGGGGTCCTTAAAAAAGCCATAAATCGAACCAGTGAAAAAATAGCCCCGGGAGCGGTGAAAAGCATCAGAAAAATAAAGCGGAACTTGGCGATCCCTTCCAATTCATGTCGGACATTAATGCCTACTATTTAGGCAGTGAGGAATGAGCATGAGATTGAGAATCCAATGGAAGAGCTTTTAAATGACCCATCAGCCCTGGTCAATCACATCATCCATGTGCTTCATCATCGATCCGATCAGGAACAACTATACACACCGGATACGGTTGATCCTTTAGCGGCCGCCGGGGTCTTGCTGCTGTTGAGCCACAAATCCTGTAATGACAAAGGACCCTCACAGCCGTGCCTCGTATTAAACAAGCGATCGCTTAAAGTCAAACAACCCGGGGATCTTTGCTGTCCCGGCGGAAGCGTGGCGCCCCTTTTCGACCCGTATTTTGCCAGGCTATTATGCCTGCCATTCGCATCCCTCGGCCGCTGGAAATACTGGCGTCAATGGAAAAAAAATCAATCCCCGGCGGCACGCTTACTGTCACTTTTCTGGGCCACCGGGTTGCGGGAAAGTTTTGAGGAAATGCGACTAAATCCATTTGGCGTGAGGTTTTTAGGCCCGTTACCGCCCCAATCTCTGGTGATGTTTCAACGGACGATTTATCCTCTGGTGGCCTGGATCGACCGGCAGAAACGATTTTTCCCTAACTGGGAGGTTGAAAAGGTTGTCGATATCCCCTTAAGAGATCTATTAAATCCTGCCAACTATGCGCGCTATCGGTTGTGTCTGCAACCCGGTGGGAATTCAGCATCGGTAAATACGATGCGGCATTACCCTTGCTTTCGTTTTCAGTTTAACAACGATACGGAATTGCTATGGGGTGCTACCTACCGGATTGTCACTATTTTTTTAAACTTCATATTTGGTTTCGAACCACCGGACCATAAAGAGATACCAATCATCGAAGGTTCCCTGGATCAAAACTATCTTAGCGGACATAAATAGGTTAGGTAGGCCATATGAGTTATTTTTGTGCATTTTGTGGCAAAAATTTTTATTGGATTATTTTCCTTACCTGCAAATGATTGAATATTTTCGATTGAAGATTGAATATTTAAGGTCCGCCTCCGGCGGATCAATTATAAAAAAACGATCAAAAAACTGACGGAGCGACACGCGGCGCAAGCGCCTGAGCTGCGCGACTTCCAAAAATATTCAATAGTCAATTCCGGTTTGTCCGGGTTAGGCTCTGGTTGGTTCTTTATTATTGTAAATTGTCGCAGACTCCCATAATATACGGGCAGACGAATTCGAGGATCTAAGAGGAAACGCAGATATGCGAAAAATTGCTGTAGCAATGGCCAAGGGCGGTGTGGGCAAAACCACGACTGCCGTGAATCTGGCCCACGGACTCGCCTCACTGGGGAAGCGGGTGCTGCTGGTGGACTGTGATACCCAGGGCCAGGTTGCCAAATTCCTGGGAGAAAAACCGCTATACGGGCTTTACGAATTCATCACTGAGCGTCGTGAAGACGGACAACACATCGCCCGAAATAATACCATTCATTCGTCGCGTCGCAACCTGTGGATTCTTGACGGAGGTATCCGTCTGGTGGAACTGAAAAACTGGCTGGGAGAGCAGTCCCGGGAGATTCGTCAAACCGTTCTGGCCCAAAAACTGGTTCCCAAAGAAGAAGGGACGCTGGATTTTCTCATCTTTGACTGTGCGCCGGGCTGGGATGTGCTGAGCGTCAACATCCTGATGGCCGCAAACGAGGTTCTTTGTCCGGTGGCTCTGCAGGGTCCCTCCCTGCAGGGGTTGAAAACGTTTTTCAGATACCTGCAATCCGCTCAGAAGTTAAACCTCGATCTGCGTCTCGAGTATATACTTCCGACCATGTTCGATCGCAGAACCCGTCACAGCCATGAAATTTTTCGGCAGCTCAAACAATATTTCAAGCGGCAGGTCTGCGATCCCATTCATTACAATGTTCGTTTGTCCGAAGCCCCTTTCTTCGGGCAGACCATTTTTGAATACGCGGCCCGGGCCCAGGGTGCTAGCGACTATAAAAATTTAATCGAAAGGATCATTAGCCATGGCGACCAGCAGGAACAAATTACCTGATTTTTTCAAAGAGGATGGTATTGACCCGGTTGAATCGGCCACAGGAAAGCGGCAGCCCCACACCGAAGATAAAGACACATCTGCCGGCAAAGATGCCAAGACCGGGCTGGCGACCAAAAAGAAAGCCGGCTTTTATCTATCGATGGAGATCCTCGAACGATTTAACCACAAGTTCTATGAACTGAAGCTGGCCGGCATTCCCATTGACAACAAGTCCACCTTGCTGGAACTGGCGCTGGCATTTGCATTAGATGATCTGGATAAAGGCCCAAAGAGTCGGGTGCTGCAAAGATTGGGCAGGGGATAACTTGGCGACCTAATTCAGGGAAGAAATACGGCCGGGTATTCGGGCAATGCAGCACCGTTCCCTGCTAGGGCAGGTCAGACGCCTAACCCGAAAATGGCATTTTTTTATGATGGTCAAAGTTAAGATATGATTTGAGTATCTCTACAATTAAACTTCTGTATTAATTACAGATAGATAGCAGCTATCTGTATTCAGCATTCGTCAAGGTTGCAGATCGATTTTGCTATTCTTCGCCATTTTTATGCTATATGAAGCAAAAACTGATAGCCTCAAGGTGAAACATACCTATAGTATTGTTGATTTTCCCATGGTGATCTGGACTTCAGTATCGACAACATATTCTTTACAGAGCCTTATGAACTCGACAACATATTCTTTACAGAGCCTTATGAACCGAAAATGCTATTTCCCTAATTCTTCTTTAACGGCAAGCCCTATCTTCTCCAGGGTATATGGCTTTTTTATGTATTGACCTGCACCCAATCTTTGAGCCTCCTTAACTCGGTCTGTTTCAGAAAACCCACTTGCGATGATGGCTTTTTGCCGTGGATGCACCTCGATAATCTTTTTATATGTGTCAAGGCCATCTATGCCCGGGTCCATAATCATATCCAGCACGATTAAATCTACCCTGTGTTCTTTTAGATATTCAACCGCCTCCACACCGCTTGAAACAGTATCAACTGCATAACCCAATTTGGTCAGCAGAGTAAGTGCTAACTCTCTTTGCTCTTTTACATCATCCACTGCTAAAATTGACTCTTCTTTACCCATATAGTCTTCAACGGATAGTCGGGCTTTCTCTTTTGCTATTTCTTCTCGGGTTGCAGGAAAATAGAGTGTAAATGTAGTTCCTTTTCTTTCAGTGCTTTGGACATCAATATATCCGTTGTGGTCTTTTACCGTTCCCCAGACGACGGCCATGCCTAATCCTGTTCCACTTCTTCCCATCACCTTTTTTGTATAGAAAGGCTCAAATATCCTTTTCATATCCTTCGCTGAGATACCTGCTCCAGGATCAGAAACCGTAAGGACAACATAATCGCCTTCCTCGACACTGTCAAAACCACTGAGGGGTCTGTCAACGTATCGGTTTTCTGTGGATATGAAAATCTTTCCACCATGGGGCATAGCCTCTGCTGCGTTGGAGACCAAATTCATAACAATTTTGGACAAATGAACAGAAGATCCTGAGAGGTTTGGGAGATCTGCTTCAAGTTTGATCTTGACTTCAACCCCAGGATGGAATGATATCAAATTTTCATATTCAAGGCTTTTCAAATATTCTGAGATAATATCGTTTAGGTTCACCACATCCGCAATAACAACCCCTCTTCTTGCCATAGTCAATAAATCTTGCACAATAGCGACAGCCTTTTCCCCTGCGCTCTGCATGGTTAAGATAGGTTTTCTTAAAGGGCTATCTTCAGGAAGATCCATTAATAACAAATCGGGATAACTTACTATACCGGACAAAACATTATTAAGGTCATGAGCCACCCCACCGGCTAAAGTGCCTATGGCTTCCATCTTCTCGGCGCGCTGGAGTTGGGTTTCAAGTGTCTTTTTCTCCTCCTTCTCCCGCTTCTGGCCGGTGATGTCGCGAACAACGCTGACTATGCCCAGTGGTTCTCCCTGCTTGTTCTTCAAGAGAGAATCAGTGTGTTTCGTCGGGAATATTTCACCATTTTTCCTCTTGGCCTCGAATTCAAAGTTCGCAGCTTCCCCCTTGTCGAACGCCTTCTTAATCCGTCTCTCGAATTCCAGGTAATGTTCGTGATCGACATGCAGTACCTCAGTGGAAAGATTTCTTAGCTCCGCCCGGGAATATCCAAACATTCTTTTAGCCGCTTCGTTAATGTTGGCCAGTTTTCTGTCTGGTGTAACCACCAAAACGGCTTCCTCCAAGGAGTTGAATATGCTGTTTAGCCAAAGTTCAGACTTGCGTAACGCCTCCTGCGCCAGCTTTCGCTCGGTAACGTCATTTCCTATGCTCAGTATTTCAACAAGCTTTCCACTTGCATCCAATATTGCTTCGTTTGTCCATTCTACCCATACAAGCTCACCATCACTGCATATATTTTGATTAAGGTTATTCTTATATTCAAGAGGGTTTTTGGTGATTCTATCGATCATTTCGCTGAGATCCCTACCAGTATTCTCATTTTTTGGTACGATTGTCCCAATAACATGCTTGCCTATGACTTCTTCCTTCCTGTACTTAAAATATTCAAGACCATATGGGTTGAGATATATTATGTGGCCGTTAGTATCCCATTTCAAAATGACACTATTTGCATTTTCTACTAAAGTTCGATAAACCTCCTCGCTCTCCCATAGCGCTTTCTCCATCCGCTTGCGGTCGGTGATGTCGGCATCAGTTCCGATCAACCGAACCGCATTACCGCTTTCATCTCGAATTGCTTTACCCCGGACTAATATCCAGCGAATGGAACCATCCTTATGCAACATACGGTGTTCAAATATATATTCAGAGGTTTTTCCATCCAGACATGCTTGAGCAGCTTCCATCACAGCCTTGCTATCTTCTGGATGCACATATTTTACCCATATCTCTACATCGTTTGGGATTTCATCATCAGTATATCCTAAAATGGCCTTAATATTCGGATCAAGATAGAAATCACCGGTCTTAATGTCCCAATCCCAGACACCTACCTTAGCTGCCGAAGTGGCCAATCTATTTCTTTCCAAACTCAACCGCAATGCCTCTTCCCTCTGCTCAAGACGCGATTCCAGCTCCTTAATCCTTTGTTTCAATTCTTCATACGTGGGTTTTATAGCCATAAGAAGGTTCTCCAAATTCTAAAAATGCAAGATATTCAGAGCATCTCTCAATTAAAGGATTCTTGCATTATAGATGAATTTACATAAATGTCAGGATACTAAAGTTAGTCTACAATAGTGGGCAGATCGAAAAGGGATATTACCGCTATAGAAAGCAGGCAAATCGGTACAGAACCAGATGCGGATTGAATTCGGCGGCCCATAAATAAAAAATTACCACAACTGGCTAAAATACACAAATAATGGTAACACTGCCTACAGATAGCCATGATCTTTAATTCGACAATTATCGAAATCTGTGATGATATGTTTCGGATATCATCGGTTTTCAGGGCTGTCAAACGTTACGTTTTAATAGCAGATGTATTAAAGGGCAGAACCATATTTTGGCTCTGCCTCCTGTTTAAATTAGCAGTTTAGCTAATTTGGATTAGAATCGTACTCAATTAAGGATCTATATTCGTTATTGGTTGGAACATCGTTCCAGTAATGACCATGCCCAGGTCTTAGATTCCCTCTAAACGCTACACAGCCTTCATTTCCACCATAATCGTTTTGTTCTCCGGCCCACCAGTTTGTATAGCTCCATGTTTCGCCAGTAATCCACTGCCATTGGCCTTCATTCGCCAGATCACTACCACCAAAAGTGCGCAATCCTGAAACTATCCGTAGAGCAGGTCCGAAGGCATCATACAGCCATTGGCCTTCTGCTCCGGAGGTAATTGTCGCTAAATAGCCCCCTTTGGATTCAGCAAATGCCTTGGCGTCATCCCATACCATTCTCGTATCATTTAGTTAATACCAGTGGCCCGTCACCGGGCTATATAACGCATCTGAAAGGATAACATCAATGAATGTCCGTGCTAAAAAGACAGCCATCTGGTCGCGTTTGACAGTGTTTTTCGGACAATATTTGTCCCCGCCGCATCCCTTTGTGATCCCCAGTTCAGACAGGCGTTTGATGTATTTACAGAATCCAGATGCAGGGTCTACATCCGAAAATGGCGAACCCGTTGCACAATAGTTTGCAGGCGGTTCTCCCTCCACTGCCCTGACTGTCCGTCACAACGAAGGGATGAACATTTCCTAAAAAAGATACTGGTGACCCTGGGGCAAATTATGGCCTATGCCGTGCGGCACGGATATATCGATTACAACCCTGTAAGGGATGCGGAAAGACCAAGAGGTAACGGTGAAACAAAGGAAGACAAAATCAGGGTTTTAACACCTTTTGAAATCAACTCTTATTTGGATGCTGAAAAGGATATGAAATATGGAACTCTTTTCAGGCTGTCAATTTTCAGCGGAGCAAGGCAAGGGGAACTTTTAGGATTGAAGTGGTCGGATGTTGATTGGGAAAATAGCCAGATTCATATCCAACGAACTTTCAATAATCAGAGATGGTACATCGCCAAAACGGAAGCTTCAAACCGGAAAATAGATTTGGGACCTGCCATGATGAAGGAACTCAATCACTGGAAACTGGCTTGCCTTCCAAATGATCTTGATTTGATTTTTCCCAATGAGGCAGGGCAACCGATAAATCACAACAACCTGGTAAATCGTTATTTTGAACCGGCATTAAAAAAGGCGGGATTACCAAAAGTCAGATTTCATGACCTCTGGCATACATTTGCAAGCCTTTTAATCGAACAAGGCGAAAACATAAAATACATCCAAACCCAGTTAGGCCATTCAAGTCCAACCGTGACTTGGAATGTTTATGCACACCTGATGAAATCCACAAATCAAGAGGCGCCTTCCAAGCTTGAAAATACCATTTTTAAAACAAATGGTAGCAAAACGGTAGCAAAAAATAAAAAAGAGGTTACAGCCAAACCCGTAACCTCTTGATATAATTGGTAGGCGGTACTGGATTTGAACCAGTGACTTCTACCGTGTGAAGGTAGCATTTAAATCAAGATCTTTTTTCAGAACCGGTTAAGAAAACGTAACCGTTGAAGGGTTCAGAGGTTCAGGCCTGCCCTGGCCTCCGGCTCGTAGCCTACGCCTCGGAGAGCGCGACGGGATTTGGCTATGCAACTGCTTTCACAATTCATGGACTTAGCCTTCCATTACCAAATCTAGACATGTCAGGTCTGGGCCAGGGGTACAAAGGTTATTGATTAACCGAAAATTGGAACTTAAAAAATCTATGGTCTGATAGAAAGGGTCAATATAATTTGTAACTTCGGCAGAAAGGGCCAAGTTCGGAATGCGCATAATCCTGGAGCAGCTTTACCCTATAATAAAAGACTCTGACAGGGCGCACTGCCGCTCGTGTTTCCATTAAGTCCTTACTGCTACTATGGAATTTCTCAAAAGGAACCCTATTATATAAGCCTTACCAACGAGCAAGGTTGACGAAAAAAATGTTAACCCTGAACGGTGAACCCTGAACCTGTGAACGTCTAAACTATGATCGAAAGCTCGATTTCAGGCCGAATTGATTAATTATGCAACACCAGCGTGTGTGCTGCGCCTTGCCTTTGAATAAGATCTGAAGTTATACTCCGGCTCTATACATTCCCATCCGGATTTTCCGGCGGTCCCTCCGTCGGGTGTTCTCCGCCAACCCCACGCAAGGTGTCCCTGGGAACGTCGGTCTCCGAAGATTGAATCGGATCTGCCTGGATCTGTTGGGCGTCTTCACCGATTGGTTCCGCGTCTTCGGCGTTCTCCGGTTCATCTTCAAATTCTTCGGTCGAATCTACGATAACTGCCTGATCACCTTGGTTGGTGGCCGCGGCGAGTTCTTCGATTTCTTTGGGGGTCGGGAGATCTCTAAGATTTTTCAGATCGAAGATTTCCAAAAACCGCTTGGTTGTGGCATAGATCAGGGGTCGACCGGCAATTTCTTTGCGGCCCAGAACCCGGACCAGTTTGCGCTCCAGCAGCATGCGGATCACACCGCCGCAGTCTACACCCCGCAAATGTTCGATGTCGCTGCGGATGATGGGCTGTTTGTAGGCGATAATGACCAGGGTTTCGAGGGCCGGCTTGCTGAGGCGCAACGGTTTCGGCTGAATGAGCTTTTTGATCCAATCCGTGTATTGAGGGCGGGTGCGGATCTGATAGCCACCTGCGACCTCGTCCAGGTAAAACCCCCCACCCCGCGCTTCATATTCCGCGGATAGGTTGGCCATGGCCTCACGGATTTCTGCAGATTCAGCCTGGGTGAGAATTTTTTTTAGGCGGTCAACCGTCAGCGGTTCATCGGCCACAAATAAGAGGCTTTCGATGATGTATTTGATATCTTCCATTAAGAGAAATGCCTAAAATGAGCTAAAATGACCAAAATGCCTAAAATTGAGGATGTTAATCATTTTTAGTAAATTGTGGAATTCCTAAATATATATAATTCGAATGATTCCGGTCTTCACATTTTGGATAATTCGAATCAGCGTCAACTTTACCATTTCCAAAATGGCCAGGAAAGTGATGATAACCTCATGTTTGTCGGGATTATCGGAAAACAACTCCAAGAACGTAATAGACGCTTTGGCCTCAAGAATTTCAATGATTTGGGAAATTTTATCCTTCACCGAAATTTCATCGGCGGTCAGTTCGACGCGATGACCGTCGGGAATCCTTTCAAGTATTTTCTGAAAGGCATCAATCAGTTCAAATAAACCAACTTTAATGAACTCATCATCCGAATTTGTCGAAAACTCTTTATGGCTTGGATTTCTGATAAATGTTTTTTCGCCCAGCAGATTTCGCTCTATCAGCTGGTCGGCAGCCGACTTCATTTGCAGGTATTCCAGCAAGGGCCGGGTGATCTCTTGGATGGGATCCTCTTCTCCCTCTTGGCCGTCATGGGTGGGCAGCAGCATCCTTGATTTTATCTGGGTAAGGGTGGAGGCCATCAGTAGAAAATCACCGGCATAATCTATGTTCATGGCCTTCATAAAACCGAGGTACTGAAGATACTGATCGGTTATCAGGGCGATTGGTATATCATAGATATCCAAATCATTTTTCCTGATCAAATGAATCAGCAGGTCCATGGGACCTTCGAAAATTTCCTCCAGCCGGACTTGGTAGGGTTTTTCCATCATATTTTTATCGCCGCTCGAACATCCTCCATGGTCCTTTGGGCTGCCTGACGGGCCCTGTTGCTGCCCTCGGTCATGATGTCATCCACCAGATCGGGCTGGGACTCATAATAGGCGCGCTTTTCCCGAATGGGTTCAAGGGCGGCGATGAGACCCTGGGCCATTTTTTGTTTGCACTCGACGCATCCGATTCCGGCCGTGCGGCACTGTTCGTCGATTTCTTTCACCATTTGCGGATCCGTGTAGAGTTTGTGGAAATCGAAAACGTTGCAAACATCGGGGTTACCGGGATCACTGCGCCTCATGCGCTGGGGATCGGTAATCATGCGGGATACTTTCGCACTTATATCTTTTGGGCTGTCTGATAAAAAGATGGCATTGTTATAACTTTTGCTCATTTTACGACGATCAATACCCAATATCTTAGGCGTTTCAGTTAAAATGGTTGCCGGTTCCGGAAACACGTTGCCATAAAAATGGTTAAAGCGCCGCGCGATTTCGCGGGTGATTTCCACATGGGGGGCCTGATCCACGCCCACGGGGACGCCATAAGGCTTATATATGATAATATCAGCAGCCTGCAGTACCGGATAGCCCAGGAAACCAAAGGTGGACAAATCCTTGTTTGTCATTTCGCCGATTTGTTCCTTATAGGTCGGGTTGCGCTCCAGCCAGGGTACCGGGGTGATCATGGTCAGCAGTAAAAAAAGCTCTGCATGTTCCTTGACCTGGGACTGGACGAACAGCGTGCTCTTTTCCGGTGTAAGCCCGGTGCTGAGCCAGTCTATCATTATCTCTTTTCTATTTTTTATAATAGGTTCCGTATTGTCGTAATCGCTTGTCAATGCATGCCAATCGGCAATGAAGAAAAAGCATTCATAGTCGTCCTGCATCTTGACCCAGTTCGCTAGGGCGCCCAGCAGATTACCCAGGTGAAGAGGTCCGGTTGGTCGCATCCCACTTAAAATTCGTTTTTTTTCACTCATGAAATTATGTCCATCCTTCCAGCATTGGGTGAATTTTCCAGTAAACCGGTTGAACCCTACTACCCGGAGACCGGCGGACCGAAAAAAAGACTCTCTATACCAAATCCATCATCACTTGGAAACCAAAATCACGGCCAAATGGACAAAAGCTGTTTCAAAGGGTTTCAACATAATGGCGAGCAAATTCAGTTTCATCCTTTTTGGTTTTGAGCTTTCCATCCAATTTGGCATCCAGAACAGCCGCCAGGATTTGCCGATAAATCGGACCGGGCTTTAACTTCATTTTTTTCAGATCCCTGCCTTTTAATGATATAGCGGTGCGCCGCAGGTCGGTGAAAAAATGGGATATGGATTTTTTGATTGCCTTTTGTTTGGCGGTCGTCATCATGTAAAGAATCAACTCGATTCTGAAACCGCTAAGCTTACGGTAAAGACGGCTGTCGGATACCGGTAGATTTCTTTCGAGCCAGGTTCCACATCTGTCTGCCTCGAAGCGCTCATAACAAAAAATTTTGACATATTCAGGGGCCAGCTCAAAACGGCGGCAGATTTCTTTCGAGCGATTGGCGTTGCATTGATTGATGAGGATCAGAAAAAAAACGATCCATTTTTTATAGGATTCTTCCAAAAAAAGCAAATCGTGCCAGGACAGGACCTCTTTGACCGAATTGAGCAGTGAAATGATATTATTGTCTAAGGTTATGGAGGGGTGGATCACTTTAAGAAGATTAAAATCATTGAGTCGCATGATGGCGGACACTGGATTTTTTTCTTCCATGATAAGTCTCAATTCCGTAAATACCCGTTTGCCGCTCAGTCCTCTGAAAAAATCCATGGTGACGGCGTTGGAAATCAAACCGGCGGTTAATTTGCCAATGGTGAATTCAAACCGCTGTTCAAAGCGTATGGCGCGGAATACCCTGGTGGGATCCTCCACAAAACTCAAGTTGTGCAAAATTCGTATAATTTTTTCTTTGATATCTTTACGGGCGGTAAAAAAATCGATTAACATGCCGAATTTGTCCGAATTCAATTGAATTGCCAGGGTGTTGATGGTGAAATCTCTGCGATACAGATCGAGTTTGATCGAACTCATTTCCACCACCGGCAGGGCCGCCGGAAACTTGTAGTATTCCATTCTGGCTGAGGCCACATCAATTTTAAATCCATCCGGGAAGATAATGACGGCGGTACCGAATTTTTCATGGCTATGAATCCTGGCGCCCACTAATTTTGCATATTTTCTGGCAAAGGCAATTCCCTCTCCTTCGATGACGATATCAAGGTCCTCATTTTTGCGGTATAAAAACAGGTCCCTGACAAATCCGCCAACGACAAATGCCTCACATCCGATGTCATCCGCTACCTCGCCGAGTTGCTGCAATCTTTTAATCAGGTCCCCGGAAAGGCGCTCCTTCATAAACCGGACGACATTGCGGGTTCGGGCATGGGCTGATCCTATCAAGGGATCGGGTGACATTTCCGATTTCGGTTCAGACTGTCCCACCAGGATGTTTAAAAGGTCGGTGCGGGTTATGACACCGATGATGGTGGTGTCTTGCATTACCGGTAAAATACGCTGTTTGTTATCGATGATTTTTTCCTGTATCTCCAGAAGATCGGCCTCCGGTCCCACGATGCCCACCTCCGTCGTCATGTAATCCCTGACCGGAACCTGATCCAGCTTGTGGTAAAGTGCTTTCTCGATTACCTGGCGTGTGATGTAGCCCCTGAACTCCTCGGTGGCGTTCACCTTTTCCGTGACTAGCAGGGCATTTAGATTATAGCGCCTGATAATGTTCTGTGCTTTTTTACAGGTAACATCGACACTGATGGTGATGGCCGGCGAGGACATCAAATCCTTTGCCTGGCGGCGGGCTTTGATTTTCTCATAGAGAATTTGAATCAGCCTTGTTTCAGTTTGGGCCAGCGTTTCCCCTTTAATTGATGCTGCAGCGGCATAGGGATGTCCACCGCCGCCGATGTCTGCCAGAATGGCAGCCACGTCCACTTCGTTAATCCTGCTGCGTGCCACGACGTAAATTTTATTTTCCATTCGTCCAATGGCAAATATGGCATCGATATTTTCCATTTTGACCATTTTTTGAACAAGAAAGGCAAAGTCCGGCATGTATTTTTCCAATGTTACGCAGGTGACGACAATTTCGATTCCATTTATGTGATAACGGGTGACGGCTTGAATCATATCATTCAGGAGCACAACTTGCTCCGGGCTCAGTTCCCTGGCAATTAAATCTGAAACAACGTTTAAATTGGCCCCCTTGGATAAAAGAAACGCAGCGGCCAAAAAATCTCTTTCGGTGGTGGACGGAAAGGTAAATGAACCGGTGTCCTCATAAAGTCCCAGACACATAATGGTGGCTTCATCCGGTGAAATTCGAACCTTTTTTTCTTTGATGATTTCCGTTAGAATCGTTACATTTGCTCCGGTTTTCCCATGAACTTCCAGGCTGCCCTTGACATCGTTGCCCGTGGGAGGATGATGATCATAGATATGGATTTCGATATCGGATCTTTCCAGAAGTTCAATGAGTCTTCCAATGCGGCCGCGTTGCCGGGTATCCACCAGAATCAGCTGCTTTACCTTGGAAAAATCAATATTGCTGATGTCTACCATATTGAATAGGTATGCCATCGAATTGATGAAAAAATTTTTCAGATTCTTTTCCTGGGAACCGGGAAATATTACCAGCGCATCGGGATACAGCTTTTGAGCGGCCAGCATTGAAGCAAGGGCATCAAAATCCGCATTCACATGGGTTGTGATGACTGCCAACTCTTTATTATTATTATCTTTTTTTGATTTAACCACAGCTGGATCCTGCCCCACCTGGAATATTCACGCTCCTCGGGCGTTTCATGCAGACATTGTCAAATAGTTGAATTCTTTCCGCATTGTTCCACTATCGTGTCAGGCTACCATAATTAAAAAGGTATTGCCAATAGCATAATGCCGATTTGGCGAAGAATTCAGAAAGGGCATATCTTTTCAAGAGATTTTGATAAAAATTTAAGGTTTTGGTCCCGATGGCCGATAAACACTCTGAAAATTATACCATCAATAAATGAGAAGTTTTAAGCAGGATGGCAGCGGTAATTAAAAAAGAGCGATCGAACGTCGGTCGATATTTTCTATACCAAATCATCAGGGAGGATTGACAATGCCTGTTTATCAGTGGGTGGGCAAAAATAGAAACAATGAGGTTCAGAAAGGCGAACTTGAAGCTGCCAGCGAAGAAGCTGTAAAGGCGCAACTGACGCGCCAGCGGATTGTGCCGACCAAAGTCAAGAAAAAACCGAAAGACCTATTTGAAAACGTCGGCTTTCTTCAGCCTAAAGTTAAAAATCGGGATGTGATACTTTTTGCCAGGCAATTTTCGACCATGATCGATGCCGGACTTCCCATCATTCAATGTCTCGATATTCTTTACAGCCAACAAGCCAATGCCACCTTTAAAAAGATGCTTAAAGAAATTAAAGAGTCCGTCGAAGGCGGTGCAACCCTGGCCGAAGCCTTAAAGAAATTTCCCAAGCAATTCGATAGTCTTTTCGTGAATATGATTGCCGCCGGCGAAGCCGGTGGTATCCTCGACGCAATTTTGAGACGGCTTGCCGCCTATATGGAGAAAGCAGCCAAGCTTAAATCCCAGGTGAAAGGGGCTATGACCTATCCCATCGTTACGCTTATTATTGCGGTGTTGGTTTTAGCCGTAATTCTGGTTTTTGTGATTCCTGTTTTCGAGGAGATGTTCGCCGACTTCGGCGGCGAGCTTCCGGCTCCGACCCAGATTGTTGTGGCGATGAGCGATATGGTAAAAAGCAAAATTGTCTATATTATTATCGGACTCATTCTTTTTGTTATTGCCTTTAAAAAAACTTACGGCACTGAAAAAGGCCGAGAGGTCGTAGACAAATTGCTTTTAAAAATTCCCGTATTCGGGGATTTGTTGCGCAAAGTGGCTGTCTCCAAGTTTACCCGTACCATGGGGACCATGCTGACCAGTGGTGTTGCTATTTTGGAAGCACTCGATATCGTTGCTAAAACCGCAGGTAATAAAACTGTTGAAAAGGCCATCTACAGGGTTCGTAAGGGCATCTCCGAAGGCCGCACCATGGCGGATCCGCTAGCGGCAAGCGGGGTGTTCCCCTCGATGGTCTGTCAGATGATCGGCGTGGGCGAATCTACCGGGGCACTGGATGCCATGCTGGGGAAAATTGCCGATTTCTATGATGAAGAAGTTGACCAAGCCGTTGAGAACCTGACCGCATTGATCGAACCGTTTATGCTGGTATTTTTGGGTGTGACCATCGGTGGTCTGGTTGTTGCCATGTATCTTCCAATTTTTAAAATGGCCGGGGCCATGTAATAAATCCTGAAATCGGGAACCAAAACAGTACGGTATTCATTCGGGTCATTTCCAGAACGGATTTTGCTGCGCACAGGCGGCGGCAGATATTAAAGTCAAGGACCTGCGTGCTTATTGAGTTGCAGAATGACTGAGATGTAGTTTCCTCGCAATCGATTTACACCTGATTGCATTTAAGGTTCTTTTGCGTTGTTGCCGATATTCTGCCGACCCGCCTCATCCCTTGAGATCGCCTGCTTCGGAGAGACACGCCGGTGCTTCATTTCTTTGGTCATAAAATATTTTGAAATTTCACCCGCCAGCCTATATACCTTGCGGTCAGCTCTGAGGCAAAAGTAGCTATGGATCACGCATTACAAATGTCCGAAGGGGAATTAAGAAAAAAACTGAAGTGGTTGATGCTTTACCGGGTTCTTTTCTCCATTCTCTTGTTGGGTTCTTCAATTATTGTGCAACTCGGGGAATCACCGCCTCCCCTCGGCTCCCCTCTGATATTTTTGTATGGTATTATTGTTACCGTCTTTTTTCTTTCCGTTTTATATGCACTTGGGTTATATCACATAAAGCGCCATCTTGTATTCGCCTATGTACAGATTTTAATCGATACGACGGTGGTTACGGCCATTTTGTTTGTGACCGGCAGCTTCTCGAGTATTTTTTCTTTTCTGTATCTGGTTATTATCATTTATTCAAGTATGTTGCTGCCTATCAGGGGGACAATTGTCATTGCGGCCATATGCAGTATCCAGTTCGGCATCCTGGTGGATCTTGAATATTATGGTGTGATTTATCCGTTAGGCAAGAATGACGCGCTTCTCGCTTCGGTCTATCCCGGAAGTCAGGTCATTTATAAAATTCTGATAACCATGGTAGCCTGTTTTGCTGTTGCTTTTCTCAGCAGTCTTTTATCGGAACAAGTCCGGAAGACAAGAAGAGAATTGTGGACCATGGAAGATCACGTAAAGCGTGTTGAAAAAATGGCATCTATTGGAGAAATGGCCGCCGGCATGGCTCACGAAATCAAGAATCCCCTTGCTTCCCTGATAGGTTCCATTCAACTGCTCAGTGAGGACATTCGCTATGATCCCGATCATGACAGACTCATGCGGATAATACTGCGGGAAGGGGACCGTTTAAGTTCCCTGGTAAACAATTTTCTTTTATACGCGCGGCCACCTGCCGGCAGAGTAGAAGCCATCGAACTCGATAAAGTTTTAACGGATACTGTCGAATTGTTAAAAAAAGATGCCGCCACCGAAGGTCGCATCACTATTGCCAGAAAAATTCAATCCCATATCTGGATTTCAATGGATCCTGTGCACCTGCGCCAGATTTTCTGGAACCTTTTGCTAAATGCTGCAGAAGCCATCGACGGTGAGGGGATCATTGATATTGAAATGTATGCTTCAAAGAACCGGCATGCATGCGTTCGAATCACTGATGATGGTTGCGGCATGACTCGCGAACAACTCAAATCAATTTTCAATCCTTTTTTTACCACCAAACCCACCGGAACAGGCTTAGGCCTGTCGATCGTTCACCGCATCTTAGAGGCGTATGATGCCTGGCTGAACGTTGATAGCGAAACCGGTAAGGGAACTGCCATCACACTGCAATTCAAAAAGATCGAACCTCCCCGGATAGTTCGCCAACTTGAACTTGACAGCTCTGTGTAAATAAGATATCAAAAACGATTTAAATTCATTGTCCGCTCAAGCGGCCCTTACCCTGTCATTAACGGGATTGCTGTCGGCAGCATCTCGGTTGAGCGGTCCAAGGTTCTCAGTTGATGTGCCCCAACTGGTTTTTAACAATCGTATGACGCGTCAATCGGGTCGAAATCCATGTTTCACCCAATGGGTGAAAGAGGCCAATCCAGACAATGGAAATTAAAGTCATTGAAATCAGCGCCTTAAACCTTTGAACCCTGCGTGTGGGGTCGACTTGTCCCGTCGTAGCTCGAAGAGCGAAGTCGGAAGCCCGAAGGGCGTAGCCCCAAACCTGGAACCGATCACCTTAGTTAGCAATTACAGCTTTGCCCTTTGAATAAATAGATGAGGAGTATGGAAAAAACAAGCGATCTGCTTCAGAAACGAAAAGAGAAAATCGAGGAATTAAAGAGAAACAAAGTCAATCTTTTTCCCAGTGGATTTATTGTATCACACACCATCCGTGATATTCGAAATGGTGTCGCAAAAGATCCGGAATTGTTGACGGAGGATGGACCTGTATTTGCCACTGCCGGACGCATGATGGCGATCAATAATTTCGGTAAAAGCGCTTTCATACGGTTCAAAGATCGAAGCGGTCAGCTACAGGCCTATGTAAGAAAAGATCAAATCGACGATGAGGCCTATCGTCTTTTCAAACAGCTTGATATCGGTGATTTTGTGGGATTAAAGGGCACCATGTTCCAAACCCGCACCGGTGAATGGACCCTGTTGGTCCGGGAATTCAATCTGCTGTGCAAGGCCACCCGCCCACTGCCGGAGAAGTTTCACGGGCTGCGGGATCCCGAAAAACGCTATCGTCAGCGCTATATCGATTTGATCATGAATGAGGATGTTCGTGATATTTTTATCAAACGCAGCCGGATCATCCAGCAGATACGCAATTTTTTTCTGGATCGGGACTTCCTCGAAGTTGAAACCCCTATGATGCAGCCGATCCCCGGAGGTGCGGAAGCCGCTCCTTTTAAAACCCATCATAAAGCACTCGGAATGAATCTCTACCTGCGCATTGCTCCGGAGCTGTATCTAAAACGACTGGTTGTCGGTGGGTTTGAAAGAGTCTTTGAAATCAACCGCAATTTCAGAAATGAAGGAGTGTCCACCCAGCATAATCCAGAATTCACCATGGTTGAATTTTACCAGGCGTATGCCACCTATACCGATTTGATGAAATTAACCGAACAGATGATAGCCGGTGTTGCCAAGACAGTAAACGGATCGGCGAAGATCAGCTACCAGGGTCAGAGCATCGATATGACGGGAAAATGGCGCCGCATGACGCTTTTTTCCGCTCTGGAGGAATTAGGGGGTATTGATCGACAGCTACTTAATGATAAAGAGGGTCTACTCGAACTCGCATCCCGACAGGGAATTCGGGTGACCAAAACCGGCCAGCTGGGCAAAGTGATCACCAAACTATTCGACGCGCTGGTCGAGCCCAAATTGATTCAACCGACATTTATCACCGGCTATCCAGCGGAGGTTTCTCCCCTGTCCCGCCGCAGCGATCAGGAACCCGATCTCACCGAGAGATTTGAGCTTTTTATTGCCGGGCGTGAGATCGCTAATGGATTTTCGGAACTTAATGACCCGGTCGACCAGCATCAGCGTTTTGCCCAGCAGGTTCTGGGACGGGATGCCGGCGATGAGGAAGCTCACCGGATGGATGACGATTATATCGAGGCACTGGAGTATGGGATGCCGCCGACAGCCGGTGAGGGCATCGGCATCGACAGACTGGTTATGTTGCTTACCGATGCTGCCTCCATCCGCGAGGTAATCCTTTTTCCTCATATGAAGCGCGTGAAGGGCATGGTGCATGGAGCAGAGGGCATAGGGCATGGAGCAGGCATTACTAAATCGTAGGCTCCTTACAGCAGCTTGTCAGACAAAACCCGATAAGGGGCTAAACCCGGATAAACTGGAAATAACAAATTACAAGCACCAAATTACAAATAAATTCCAAATCTCAATATCCAAATCTCAAATAATATCGAAAGCCAATTGTTTGGAATTTGAAATTTTTCATTACTGAAACCCCTGGCCCAGACCTAACTTTGTATGAGTCTTGAATATAAGACATTATTGAGATCTAATACAGTAAACAGTAATAATCCGCCATATCGCACTCTCCGAGGCGTAGGCTACGAGTCGGAGGCCAGGGCGGGCTGACACCTCAAACCGTATTTTACAGCATCTTGTCAGAAAAAGCCCGATAAGGGCCTGATTCTAATAATCGGAAATAATTTATCATCTAATGGGGTACGAATTATTTATCGGCCGCCGGTACTTGAGGGCCAAACAAAAACAGGCATTCATCTCCTTGATTACGATTCTTTCAATTGCCGGCGTGGCGGTGGGGGTGATGGCGTTGATTGTGGTTATTGCGGTAATGACCGGTTTTGAAGCTGATCTTAAAAGTCGCATATTAGGCGGGCAGCCCCAGGTTATGCTAAGGCATTATGGTGGCGCGTTTACCGCCTATCGTCAGGTGCTCGAAGAAGTGGAAAAGACCGAAGGCGTCGAGGCCGCCACCCCGTTTATCCTTTTGCAGATCATGCTGCGGGCCAAGCATGGTGCCGCCGGCGCCGTTTTGCGCGGAATCGACCCCGAATCCGCCGGTCGGGTCATGAAAACACTTCAAAAGGTAAACTTGCCCGATTCGACACCCGTAACTTCTTCACCGGACTCTGCACCCAATATCCCCGGTATTGTTTTGGGTCGTGAACTGGCCAGAAATCTTGGGGTCATTGAAGGAGATGTGATCTATTTGATATCTCTGCGGGGCATCTTATCACCCATTGGGCACCTGCCGGCGATGAAGCAGTTTATGGTAACCGGTTTTTTCGAGTCCGGCATGTATGAGTATGACCAGACCTTTGCTTATATCAATATCAAAGATGCCCAGAAAATTATGCGAATGGGGGATGCGGTCACCGGACTCGATATTCGGGTGACCGACATTTACGAAGCGAGAAATGTTGCGCAAAGGATCGTTGCAGGACTGGGACCTCCATACCGGGCGCAGGATTGGATGCAGATGAACCGCAATCTTTTCAAAGCGCTGAAGCTGGAAAGACGGGTTATGTTCATCATTTTGGTCCTCATCATCTTGGTGGCGGCGTTTAACATCGCCAGCAGTCTCATCATGATGGTCATGGGAAAAACTAGAGATATCGCCATTCTAAAAGCCATGGGAGCCACCGAGCGCAGCATCAGAAAAATATTTGTTTTCAACGGTATGGTCATTGGATCCCTCGGCACCATACTGGGGTTGTGTTTGGGTCTCGTCGTCTGCGCGCTGCTCAAACGCTACGATATCCACGAGCTGACCGGAGATATTTATTATTTTACGACAACACTGCCGGTGAAACTTGAATTCACAGATGTTGTATCCATCATTGCCGCCGCGCTGTTGATATGTTTTTTCGCAACCCTGTATCCGGCGCGACAGGCAGCCAAACTGAGTCCTGTTGAGGCCATCCGGTACGGTTGATACCGGTTTTTCTGGAAAACAATGCAACTTGAGAATCAAGAAAACGGTTCCAGCCTTTTGCCCGGTTTAATAACCGCTCGTAATTTATGCAAAAGCTTTACCAACGGGGGTGCCAGTATTGATATCTTAAAAGATCTCAACTTCGATTTGTCGGCCGGTGAGACTGTCGCCATTGTGGGGGCCTCAGGTATCGGTAAATCGACGCTTCTTCATATTCTTGGCACCCTGGACCGACCGGACAGCGGCCAATTGCTTTTTAAAGGAGAAGATGTTTTTTCATATGACGATATGACCCTGGCCCGATTTCGCAACCAATCGGTGGGGTTTGTTTTTCAATTCCACCACCTTCTGCCCGAATTCAATGCAGTTGAAAATACGATGATGCCGGTACTGATAGGTGGTGCAAGCAGGCGCGCTGCAGCCCAGACCGCCGAAGATTTGCTTATCAGGGTCGGACTGAAGGACAGATTACGGTATCGGGTGGGTAAATTATCCGGCGGAGAGCAGCAGCGTGTGGCTCTGGCAAGGGCTTTGGTGTTAAATCCTGCCGTGCTGCTGGCCGATGAACCCACCGGTAACCTGGATGAATCCAACAGTGAGCACATCCACTCTCTGCTGATAGAATTAAACCAGGAATTTTCGATGACACTGGTGGTGGTCACCCATAATTCGCAACTTGCATCTTTTATGTCCCGTCGTGTAACGATTGCTGATGGAAAACTGACAGGCCTCGCATGACCGTCCTGCCACAGGCAATCAATCTCACCCGTGGAACGGCATTCGAGAATCGGCTTGAAATGCGTGGAGACAAAGAGGCCATTTTCAATACTCCGGCAACGGGTTCGGCGGATCATGTTGTGGATACTACTTCTGGGCGGCGATTTTATATGAATGTTATGATCTACCGTGCATGTCTGATCCTTTTTGTGTTTATGTGCCTTTTAGCTGAGAATGCCTACGCCCAGCAACCCACCAGCGTCGTTATCATGCCTTTTGAAATAAATGCCCAGGATGATTTATCATATTTACAGAAGCAAATTCCGCAAGCCATTCAAACCCAGCTTGAGCAGGAAGGCGCCAATGTACTTATTTTAGAATCAATGTCTATTTCTTCCTGGAAAAAGCTCGCTGAAAGTACTGCCGAAATTCGCAACCTCGGCGCTCAAACCGGTGCCGATTATGTTGTCTGGGGGAGTCTGACCCTGCTCGGCCAAAATTTCAGTCTGGACGCAAAATTGCTCGCAGCTGAGGAAGGTGAAGAACCGTATGCTTATTCGGTGGAAGGGGAAGGCGTCGAGAACCTGCCCGCTTCCTTGAATAAATTGGTTCAGGAGCTTGGTTTAAAGCTTTTTAAGCGGCAGAAAATCGTGCAGGTTCTGATCAGCGGCAACAATCGCATCGAAGAGGATGCCATTAGAAGGGTTATCAAAATCAAAGCGGGGGATTTATACAATTTAAAAAATATATCCGACGAATTAAGAGCCATCTATAAAATGGGTTACTTTGACGACATCCGGGTAGAATCTCTAAGCGTTGCGGAGGGTAAAACGATTACCTTCAGGATAACGGAAAAACCCACCGTTCGGAATATCCTCATAAAAGGCAACACCTGGGTTTTTGATGATGATGAAATCAAGGAAGTTCTGACTATCCGAAAAGGATCCATTCTCAACACCAATACCATCCAAAGTGACATGCGGCGGATTGAGGAGCTTTATAAAGAAAAAAATTACTACAATGTTAGGGTCAGTTTCAATGTTTATACGCGTGAGGACTTTCAGACCGACATTGAATACGAGATCGAAGAGGGCAAGAAGTCTCAAATAAAGAAAATCACTTTTGTGGGAAACAGTGCATATTCCGACGGGAAACTGAAAGGATTGATGGGAACATCGGAAAAAGGACTTTTATCCTGGTTTAGCACTGCCGGTGATCTCAATCAGGAAAACCTGAGTCAGGACGCGGCAAAACTGACTGCTTTTTACCACAACAACGGCTACGTCGAGGCCAGAGTTGGAGAACCGCAAGTACAATTTGAAGAAGACGGCATTGTCATCACCATTCGTATTGATGAGGGGGCCCAGTTCAAAGTCGGTGACGTAACCATGGCCGGCGATTTAATTATTCCCCAGGAGCAGCTGCTTGAAAGGCTTAAGATTACCGAAGAAGAATATTATAATCGAGACACATTGCGCATTGATGTCATCACCTTGACGGATATTTATGCCGATGAAGGCTATGCATTCGTGGATATTTCACCACGCATCGACCAGGACACCGAAAATTTAGTCGTCAATATTATTTTTGACATTGACAAGGGTAAGCAGGTTTATTTTGAAGAAATCACGATCAGCGGTAACACCAAAACCCGGGACAAGGTGATTCGCCGGCAGTTGCAGGTTTATGAGCAGGAGCTATACGGCGGCCGACGGCTAAAACGCAGCGTGCGAAATTTATATCGGATGGATTTTTTTGAAGATGTAAAGATAGATACCATCAAAGGCAGTGCTGATGACAAAATGCGGCTGCGCGTCGACGTAACCGAAAAAAGCACGGGTGCGTTTAGTTTCGGCGCCGGGTACGGGAACGTGGAAAGCCTTTTTCTGACCGGCTCTATTGCTGAAAGAAACCTATTTGGGCGTTCTCAGACGCTCGCGCTCAAAGCACAGCTGGGGGCCAAGACAACCAGGTACACCTTGAGTTTTACAGAACCATGGTTGTTTGATATCCCTTTATCCGCCGGGGCAGACCTCTACAACCAGAGCTATAGTTATAGCGATTATGATAAAGATAGTATCGGCGCGAAGGTGCGTTTCGGATATCCGGTATTCGATTATACCCGGGGATATCTCTCCTATAACTACGATATAGCGGATATACGTGATGTGAGTGACGACGCTGCCGACTCGATTAAAAACGATGAAGGCGAAAATATTAAAAGCAGTATCGGTGCGCAGATAAAATACGATTCCAGAGATCAGGTTTTTCAAGCGACCGAAGGATCCGCCCATAGTATAAATTTTGAATTTGCCGGGCTGGGCGGAAATGTTGGTTTTACCAAATATATCGCTGAGACCAGCTGGTATTACCGACTGGTCTGGCAATTTATCGGTGTGCTGCATGCCAAGGCTGGTTACGTCAGAGAACTGCAGAGCAAAACACTACCGGACTATGAAAAGTTTTATGGTCTGGGCATCGATGGACTGAGGGGTTTTGAGCGCGATGACCTGAGTCCGCGGGATAAAAACGGTGCTGAAGTCGGCGGCAATAAATTTGTGCAGTTTAATGCCGAGATTCGATTTCCTTTGGTGAAAGAGGCCGGTGTCTACGGGTTGACTTTCTTTGACACCGGAGCTATCAAAAAAGAGGGTGACGATATCAAACTGGACGATTTGCGAGAAAGCGCTGGGCTCGGGGTCCGCTGGCTTTCACCCATGGGGCCGATCAGTCTGGATTACGGATGGATCCTAGATCCCAAATCCACGGACAACGCTTCCGGAAATTGGGAATTTTCGATGGCAACTGCGTTTTAAACGACACGGTCTAGGACCGTAAACTGAGTAATCCCAAATGTTGCATTTTGCTTTAAAATTATATTTCCATTTTTATATTACGTGCTATTTTCTCAATAATAGGCTATATGACTGACCGGGTTCGTAAACGCAGCCGACCAACAATTCAATGCCGGTATGGGATATGATAGTTATCGAAACATGAAGGGGGATAAAATGAGAGATCTCAAATCTGCTTGCGTCATAACAATATTCATTCTTGTTTTTCTTAGCAATATTACATTTGCCGCCGATGTCGCCAAGATCGGTGTTATCGATTTGCAAAAAATCCTTGGGACTTCCGCCGCCGGAAAATCCATCCAAGCCGAACTTAAAAAAGAGAAAGATAAAATGGAAGCGGACCTGAAGAAAAAAGGCGCTGAAATTGAAAATATCAGAAAACGCCTTGAACGCGAGTCTATGGTGATGGGCAAAGAGATGCGAGAGGAAAAAGAACGCGAATCCCGAATTAAGATAAATGATTTTAAATCCCTTCAAAAAAAATTCCGATCGGATTTGCAAAAACTTGAAGGTAATTTAATAAACCGGCTAAAAACCGATATCGATGAGATTGTAAAGGAAATCGGGAAAAAAGAAGGGTATCTTCTTATTATCAATAAATTTGGTGTCATCTACTCGCCCGACTCCATCGATGTAACGGATAAGGTTATCGGGAAACTCAACAAGAAGCTCGTCAAAAAGAAAAAATAAAATTAGCTAACGAATACTCGAGCCGTATTCGCGTTAGGCCCTAATTCCTGAAGTTTTGCGTGTATATGTTATTTCTCACCGGGCTGTGGGCTTTACGAGCCGGAGGCCGGTTTATCCGCAACAGGTTAAACTCAATTAAATATAAACAGCTAAGACCGTAAGCATTATGAAGGTTCCCCTGTCCAAAATCGCCAGACTGGTGCAGGGTCGGGTGATCGGCGATTCAGATAGAATGATTGGCGACGCGGCCCCCTTTGAGCTGGCCGGCGCATATGAAATTACTGCGGCCGGCAGCGCTAAGTTCCTGAAAAAGATAACATACTGCAATGCCGCGGCTATCCTTGTCTCGCGGGATATCAGCGACAAGGATCACAATTTCGTTCAGGTCGACAATCCCATGTTGGCTTTCGCAAAGGTGATGCAATATTTTCATCCGCCAGCCCAACCGCAGAGCGCGATACACCCCAGCGCTGTGATCGGGAAAGACTTTAAATGCGGCCAAAATGTTGCTATCGGCCCCATGGTCGTCATCGGTGATCACGTTACGGTCGGGGACCAGGTCTGGCTTCATCCGGGAGCTGTCATCGGCAGTCATGTGATTATCGGCAATGATGTCACCATTCACCCCAATGTGACCATACTGGAGCGCTGTACCATCGGCAATCGAGTGATCATTCATTCCGGTTCCGTGATCGGTAGTGACGGCTTTGGTTATGCTCCCGACGGCAGGTGCTATTACAAAATTCCCCATACGGGCATCGTTCAGATCGATGACGATGCTGAAATCGGGGCCAATAACACCATTGACAGAGCTACCTTCGGCAAAACCCTTATCGGCCAGGGGGTTAAGACCGACAATCTGGTGCATGTCGCGCACAACGTCATCGTCGGCCAGAACACCGTTCTGGTTGCCCAGGTCGGCATCTCCGGTAGCGTCACTATCGGAAAGAACGCCATTCTGGCCGGGCAGGCAGGGATCGCCGGACACCTGACCATCGGAGATGGCGCCACTGTCGGCCCCCAGACCGGCGTGGGAAAGTCGGTGCCTGACGGCCAGATTGTATCTTCCGGAATTCCGGAGATGCCCCATAGATTATGGCTTCGTGTCCAGCGTTTTATTCCGAAATTGCCGGAATTTGGTAAGAAACTATCGGGATTGGAAAAGCGCTTGAAAATGCTTGAACAAAAATTGGATTGAAAAATGGAATCGAACTATGACATTCAGGGCATAATGGAAATGCTGGCTCACCGCTATCCGTTTTTACTAATTGATCGTATCATCGAGGTGGTGCCCGGAGACAAGGTAACGGCTTTGAAAAATGTGACGATCAATGAGCCTTTTTTTCAGGGACACTTTCCGGGTAAACCGATTATGCCGGGTGTCCTCATCATTGAAGCTATGGCCCAGACCGGCGGGATCCTTGCCTACTTGACCGGTACTGTCGAACAACGTAATCGGCTCATTTATTTTATGGGTATGGATAAAGTCCGATTTCGCAAACCGGCCGTACCCGGTGATCAGATCATATTCGAAGCCAAAATTATAAAATTCCGATCAAAGGCTGCCAAAATGTCCGGAACTGCCACCGTTGATAACCAATTGGTTGCAGAAGCTGAATTGATGGCTTCATTTGGAGAGAGTAGATGATCCATCCGACGGCCATTGTAGATTCCAAAGCAGAAATCGATATCAACGTAGATATCGGCCCGTACTCCGTCATTGCGAATAATGTTTCGGTAGGTTCGGGGACGGTCATTGGGCCCCATGTTATTGTGGATCCCTATGTGTCCATTGGACCGGATTGCCATATCTTTCAGTACGCATCAGTGGGGACCGAGCCCCAGGCCATCAAGTTCAAGGGTGAAAAGACCTACGTCAAAATTGGGCGCGGCACGGTGGTGCGTGAGTTTGCAACCATTAACCGAGGAACTGAATTCGGCAGTGGGGTGACTGAAATCGGCGAAGATAATCTGCTCATGGCTTACTGTCATGTGGCACATGACTGCCGGACGGGCCGCAAAGTGATTCTGGCCAACAATGCGACCCTGGCCGGGCACATCAGCATCGGCGATTATGCAACTGTTGGGGGATTGGTGGCAATTCACCAGTTTGTTAGAATAGGTGAGTACGCTTATATCGGTGGGAAATCAGCGGTCCCTAAAGACATCCCTCCCTATGTGATTGCCGCCGGTGATCGGGCAAAACTTTATGGCCTCAACCGGGTGGGGCTCAAGCGTCATGGCTTTCCCGAGACCACCGTAAACGCTTTAAAAAAAGTTTACCGCATATTTTTCCGAATCGGGATCACACTCAATGAAGCCATTGAAAGAGCCCAGGCCGAAGTGGATCATTTACCGGAAGTGATTAATTTCATTAATTTCCTCAAATCCTCACAACGGGGCATCACCCGGTGAGTTTAAGACCCATTTATTGTATATTGAAGATTGAAGATCTGTGGTTCGCCTTCGGCGGATCGATTCTATAAAGAAGGACTATAAATACGAGGGAGTCAAGCAACATCCTCAAATATCCGATTTTAAAGTGCTTAGAAATTATGTTTGTGCATTTTGTGGCAAGAAAATGGCGAAGCGAAGCGACTTCCGCAAATCTTCAATTTTCAATCTTCAATCTTCAATTCCGGCTCGTCTGGGTGAGGTTAACGGCTTATGCCGAGGTTGAGCGGTTCAAGGTTCAGAGTTTCGAGTTTTTTAATGGGGAGCGGCAGTTCCCCTTTGTTGTTTTAAGGTCAAGACTGGAGGTGACCTCCTATGAAGAAAATCCGTGTGGCGGTGATCGGGGTTGGCTATCTTGGCAAACATCATGCTGAGAAGTATTCCCGCATGGAGGACATTCAGCTGGTCGGGGTGGTTGACATTGATAAATCCCGGGCAGAGACTGTCGCCGCCGCCGTGGGAACATGCGCCTTGACCGATTACCGGGATCTGTTTGGAAATGTTGATGCCGTCAGCGTCGTCGTACCGACAGAGGCGCATTTTTCGGTGGGCGCCGCATTTCTCAATCATGATGTGGATGTGTTGATAGAAAAACCTATGACGACCAGTCTCAAACAGGCCGATGAACTGATAAGAATTGCAGAATCAAATCGACGGATTCTGCAGATTGGCCACCTGGAGCGGTTTAATCCGGCCGTGATTGCACTCAAGGAAATTGTTCACAACCCGATGTTTATTGAAGCCCACCGGTTGAGTATTTTTAAAGACCGCAGCACCGATGTCAGTGTGGTGCTTGATCTTATGATCCATGATATTGATATTATTATGAACGTGGTCAAATCCGAGATCAAGAGTATCCACGCCGCGGGTGTTCCGGTTATTTGTGAACATGCTGACATTGCCAATGTGCGCCTTGAATTTGAAAGCGGATGTGTGGCCAACGTAACCGCCAGTCGGATATCAATCAAGAATCAAAGAAAAATCAGATTGTTCCAAAAAGAGGCCTATGTATCAGTGGATTTTGCCGGTCGTGAGATCACTATCATTCGACGAGGCGAAGATCATGCCGGCGGTGTGATACCCGGAATGGATATTCGGCAGCTATCATTTTCTGAGGCCGATGCGCTCGAAGATGAACTGGCATCCTTCATAGAAACCGTCTGCGCCCGAAACACCCCGGTGGTTTCAGGCTATGCGGGGCGAAAAGCCCTGGAAGTCGCCCTGAGTATAATGGGTCAAATTAATGCGGCCATTGGGCGTCTCGGGACTTCTATCCCATCGTAGCGGCAATCATAAATGAGCACCTAACCCGCCAAGGTAACGGCGGACAAGAATAGGGAATCGTCCCACTCTATTTATTTATATAAAATTATAATAATACCAATATCTTAATTAATTTTATATCATTAAAAGATTTAGCTAATTTTCGTCATTATTCCGGCCTGCCAATTGGGGCATGACCCCTAAGTCCGCCCTAAAAGATCTAAACGAAGGTGATAGTGGGTAAAAATCAATTCTGTGTGGTAATTTTAGCCGGCGAGGCTTCCGGCGATCAGCACGGTGCCAAACTGGTATCGGCCATGCAAAAAAAATATCCGGCACTGTTTTTTTGCGGTATGGGCGGAGATGCTCTCAGGCAGGCCGGTGTGCGTATCGTGATGGAAGCCTCGGAACTGACGGTTGTGGGAATCACAGAAGTGTTTGCTAAAATTCCCGCCATCTTAAAGGGCATGGCAACGATTAAAAACCTGTTAAAAAGCGTAAGACCCGATATTCTTATCCTCATTGATTTTCCGGATTTTAACCTTCATATCGCCGCTTTTGCCAAGAAACTAAACATTCCAGTTTTATACTATATCAGCCCACAAATATGGGCATGGCGCCAGGGCCGGGTCAAACGGATCGGAAAACTCGTTGATCACATGGCGGTCATCTTGCCCTTTGAGGAGCGATTCTACAAAGAGCACAATGTACCGGTGACTTTCGTGGGCCATCCTTTGCTGGATACAAATCTGCCTACAGCCGACCCGATGTTGAGTGCCGGCTCTAATGACGTGACGGTCATCGGCCTGGTACCTGGATCCCGTGATAACGAAATTATCCGTCATCTTCCTGTCATGCTGGATTCTGCCGCGATATTAAAGAAAAGATTAAAGCTCGTGACTTTTATAATCTCTCATGCCCCTTCTGTTGAACGGAAACGGATTCAGGCAGTCATTGAGAGACATCGTCCGCGGGCGGAAATAGAAGTGATATCAGACGGTGTGGAAAAGGTTTTTGAACGCTGCGACGTTATTGTAGCAGCCTCCGGCACGGTGACGCTTCAGGCAGCGATCCATGGTACACCCATGGTTATTATTTACAAAGTGTCTCCGGTCAGCTTCTGGCTGGGCAGGGCATTGGTCCGAGTGCCGAATATCGGGTTAGTCAATCTGGTAGCCGGTGAGCCGCTTGTACCCGAACTGGTTCAACACGAGGCCTGTGCCGAAAATATCGCGGCTGCGCTGGAACAAATGCTGAAGGATGCGAGCCAACTAAATCATCTCAAGCAGCAGTTGTTTGCACTGCGGAATGTGCTGGGCGGCGGCGGGGCATCGGACCGGGTGGCGGATCTTGCACTGGGGTTGCTTAAACGATGAATGGAAAAAATTACCAACTACAAGCACCAAATCACAAATAAATCTCAAATCCCAATATCCAACTACCAAAATCTGTATTCACCTTCCGAAAGGAAGCGATTATTTTAATTTTGGACTCAACTGGAGTCGCCTAGTTTTAAGTCTCCAACCACAACCCAGCAAACAAAATTAATAATGCATTAAAGTAGTTTGATTTTTTGAATTTGAGTCGTTGGAATTTATTTGTTATTTGAAGTCTGTAATTTGGGGGTTATCCTATTTAAGCGTTCATTACGCCAACATTCAATGAACACCGGGAACCAATGAAAAAAACGAAACTACCCAAACTAACCGGTCGGCAAAAGGAATTGCTGGCTTTAATCAAAGACCGCTGGGTCAAGCTGGCCGCGGCAGCCGGATGTTCCGCGGTGATGGCAGGTATGACAGCCGCAACGGCTTACCTGGTCAAACCGGTTGTTGAAAATATATTTGAACAAAAAGACCCCCGGATGCTGATGGTGATTCCGTTTGTCGTCATCGCAGTTTTTTTGGTGAAAGGTTTGGCGGCATATGGATCGGTCTATTTTTTAAATTATGTGGGCCAGGACATTATCATGGGGTTGAGAAATCGCCTCTACAATCACATGCAGCATCTGCCACTGGCCTTTTTTCAACGGGAAAAAACCGGTGATCTCATGTCCCGTATCACGAACGATGTCAATATTATCAATACTATGTTTACATCAGCGATTACCGGATCCATCAGGGATTGTTTTACCATCATCGGACTGGGATCCGTAACCTTTTACCTCATCCCTAAAATGGCCATTTATGCCTTTGTTATCATACCGATTGCCGGTATTCCCATTTTTTATTTTGGGCGTAAAATTCGACGTGTGCGCCTGGGAGCCCAGGAGGCCTGGGCCGATATCAATGCTTTTTTACATGAGAGCCTTGTGGGCACGAAAATTGTAAAAGCCTTCAATATGGAAGATCATGAAAAAAAACGCTTTGCAAACAAATCTCGTAAAATTTTCAGGCTGGAATTAAAAGAAACCAGAGTCAAAGCCCTGTCCTCTCCCTTCATGGAATTTTTAGGCGGCCTTGGGATTGCCTTTATCATCTGGTATGGCGGTAAGCAGGTGATCGC
>CALZJV010000014.1:30804-86271 GCA_945787595.1 uncultured Desulfobacterales bacterium
GGTACATACTCATTCGGGACGTTTACATCGTTTTTAACGGCCGTCGGTTTGATGTACGAACCCCTCAAGAAATTAAGTAAATTGAATAATGCCGTCCAGCGGGGGATGGCGGCGGTAGAAAGAATATTTGATATCCTGGAGCGCAAAACCGACATTATTGAAACGGCTGCACCTGTCATCATCAGGCGGGAGCCGCATGGGATAAACTTTGAAAATGTGTCCTTTGAATACGACAAGGTTCCGGTGCTTAAAAACATCAATCTTAAAGTAGAGGTCGGTGAAATCGTCGCGCTGGTTGGAATGAGCGGCGGGGGGAAAACATCGCTGGTAAATCTGATTCCTCGGTTTTATGATGTCACCCAGGGAGCGGTTTTGATCGACGATGTCGACATCCGTAAGACCTCGATTGCATCGCTGCGCAGCCTGATCGCCGTCGTGACCCAGGAGCCTATCTTATTTAACGACACGGTGCGCAATAATATTGCTTACGGAAACCCTAATACTTCCGAGCAGAAGATCATCGAAGCGGCAGAGGCAGCCTATGCGTATGACTTTATAAAGCGTTTGCCCCACGGGTTCGATACGCCCATCGGAGAGCTTGGCGGGCATCTCTCCGGAGGGCAGAAACAGCGTTTGTGCATCGCCCGCGCGCTGTTGAAGGATGCCCCTATATTGATCCTCGACGAAGCGACGTCATCCCTGGATTCTGAGTCTGAAACCTTGGTCCAGAAAGCATTGGGAAATCTAATGGAGGGGCGTACGACCTTCGTCATTGCCCATCGGTTATCCACCATCGGCTATGCCGACCGCATCGTTGTTATAGGCGATGGTCGGATCGTGGAAGAGGGCATCCATGAACAACTGCTTGCCCGACAGGGGCAATACTATAAACTCTACCAGATGCAGCTTGCCGACAATATGTAGTAAAGAACTGAAGGTGTCAGGTTTCTGGTGTCAGGCCAGCCGCCGGCCAAAAAAACGGCCGGTCTAATCGAAAAAAAAACTCCAACATGACAAATGTCGAATGTCGATTGACGAATGTCGAATTAAGGAATTCTTTCTATTTTATTTGCTAAAAATAGCAGAGCGAAGCGACATCAGCGACATCCACAATTCGTCAATCGTCAATCATCATTCGTCATTCCATGAAGTTTCAGGCCAGCCTAACCAAACCGAAAATTGATATGCCACATGACCCTCCAGCTTTTTCTCGGGTCAGGATATGAGGATGACGCGCTTCAAAAAAAAAATCGAATCCGTCATGAACAGCAGGGGCCATCGGCCGGTTGCGTCATTGGCCTCACTGCTTCATGGTATTTCAATCTTTTACGGCGTTGCGCAAAGGCTGAGAGCAACCTGTTACCGGCACCAGCTATTCCCATCCCGCGAATTGCCGTGCAAGGTGATATCGGTAGGCAACCTCACAGTGGGAGGCACCGGCAAAACTCCCATGACGATTTATGTGGCCGAAGAGCTCAAGCGAATAGGTTACAAGGTTGCGATTGTCAGCAGGGGGTACGGGGGTGGTGCTGAAAGACAGGGAGGTATCGTCAGTGACGGCCGGGCCCTTTATATGGAATCTGAACGTGCCGGTGACGAACCTTACATGATCGCCTGTCGTCTGAAAGGTGTGCCGGTTGTTGTCGGGAAAAACCGCTTTGCCGCCGGCATGCTGGCTGTGAGCAAATTCCAGCCCGATGTCATCGTGCTCGATGATGCCTTCCAGCATTTAAAGCTGCAAAGGGATGTTGATCTCGTCTTGCTGGATCACAGGTATCCGTTTGGAAACACCCACATGATGCCCAGGGGGACTTTAAGAGAGCCTATTTCCGCTCTGGCGCGCGGTGGAGCCTGTATCCTGACACGCTACAGAACCGATACGGAGAAAATTGGAGCTGCTTTTTCCGCGGCGTTAGACACATATTTGCCGAACAGCCCTGTTTTCAAGGCATTTAATATCCCTTATTGCTACGCGGTTAAAAGCGGGGACTTAACTTCGTTTCATGCGCTATCGGATTTATTTTCACCCCACGAATTCAGAGGGATTAAAAACCGGAAATTCTTCGGCTTTTCCGGCATTGCCCGCAACGACGATTTCCAGGACACCGTTAAAACGGCCGGATTCAATGTCACGGGATTTCTCGAGTTTTCGGATCATCACCGTTATACGGAGAAAGATCTGATAAATATCTTGCAGTCCGCCGAAGACACGGGTACCCACCGATTAATAACAACTGAAAAAGACTATGTTCGAATCTCTCATAATAAACCATTGCCCATGGCGCTTATCGTCGTCGGCGTGAAGATTTCTTTTGAAGACAGAGGCCAGGATTTTATCTCTTTTATCAGAGACCGCCTTCAGACTGAAAATTAAACCCATTGGATAAGGAGCGGCCACCAGATGGATTTTCTGTATCGGACGGATTTGAAATATAGGCGGGAATCTCACTGCTGTTATGCCGGCCGTAAATTCAATCGGCGCTATGCATACAAACATGAAGAAATCTTGTCGCGCTGCGGTTAATTTATGGTCCAAATTGAAAGTGTCCCCGGGGTCTTCAGCAGTGCTTATCTTAGGTTTCGTACCTCAACCCAACCTGCGTCAAGCTTATAGTGATACGTGAATCTGCGGCTGAAACCCAACAAATCGAATCGGCCGAGTTTTCGTTTAATCACCGGTTATCTTGCCGGCAAACCCGCCCAGGCACGAATTTTCCGGGCCAGCCGACGCATCTCATCCTGCGCTATGACCGGATACACGCAGATTTCCAGAATGGAAGCTTCTCTTCTTGCATTTTGGCTCTTTTGGAGTTCTTCAGTTGCCTGAAACAGCCTGAGGCCCGTGCAATCGGACATATCAGAAGTTTTTGAATCAAAACCATGTTTCAGAAGATAGTGACGCAGGTCATCACGTTTTTCCGGTTCTACCGTTAGAGGGTAGTAGACGAAGATGTGATTCCCTGCCACTGTGTCCGGTGCCCCGATACCCGGCACCTCACCTAATTCCTCGGTCAGTATGCGGGCATTGCGCCGGGCGCCTTCATTAAATGTATCGATATGATTTAGCTGAAGCAGACCTGCGGCCGCCTGGAGATTGCTCATCCGACTGATGTGCGGGTTCGAATTTTTAAACTCTTCGAGCAATTCATCGCCGCCGACGGGATCCATCAGCGGTTGTCCCAGCAACAGCCTCAGGCGCAATGCCGGGTAGGCCGTAATGCCGAAGATAAAAGGCCGAGTCAGCAGCCATTTGAACCAGACCGAAAAAGCATTTTTTGTGATGGCATCCCTGGACGGTACAGGGGCCTCAGACAGTATTTGGCGGGCTCTTTGAGCTATGTTATCATCGGAAGTAGCGAGCGCACCCCCGCCAAAGCAGGGCATGTTTTTACCCTCGGCAAAGCTGAATACGCCGATGTCCCCAAAAGTGCCTACCTGCCGGCCGTCGACCCTGACGCCGCAGGCATGGGCGCAATCTTCCAGAAGGTGGATATTTCGCTGATGTGCCATATCTGCGATTTCGCGGATGGCACATGGCTGGCCGAAAAGATGGGTGGCCAGGATAGCACCGGTGTCGTCGGTGATTTTCGGTTCAATGTGTTCGGGGCCCGAGTTGTACGTCTTCGGGTCAACATCGCAAAATACCGGCCGATAACCGAGCAGTTTCGCCGCCAAGGGGATCACCGGAAATGTAAACACCGGAAAGATGATCTCTGCGCCTTTTTCCATTGCCAAAGCTTGCAGCGCCAGCTGAAACGCCGAACGGCCGGAAGACGTCCCCAGTACATGGGAAGCACCCAGCCAGTGTGCAAATTCCTTGTAGAATTTTTCAATGGCCGCTTCCTGCCGATTTCCACCTAAAATGGAACGAATCAGAGTTATAAAACTTCCCGGCGGAAGATTCACACATCTTCTTGGTACGGAACCGATTATCGCCATGCGGTAAATTTCCTTTTAATATTCAATTTTTTTTTAAAAAGCCCATTTTATTTGGACCAGGGTTGAAGTACTTTTCGGATGCCCAACAGGTTCCAGAAGACATCCGGATTATGCCGGTAAAAGCCGGCATGTTTTCGTAAATGGTCGGCTGCAAACCCGGGACGAATGATGTAGCGACGATAAAATTTTGAACGCAACTTAACCAGCTCTTCCACCGATACATCCGCTAGAGAAAACATCGGTGTGGCATAGTGAAAAAATTGGGTCGAGTCATAATCTGCCAGCGTGTTTTTATACTTCTGCCAGGCAGCCGAACCGGGATAAAGGGTGTAAAAATGCACTTGAATGCTGTCGGAATTGAGTTGCAGTGCAAGCTTGATGGTCTGCTCAATTTCTTCACGCGTCTCCGTCGGATTGCCGATGACGTAATACGCATTGGTGCCAATACCAAGCTGGCGCGTCCAGGAAAAGATCCGGCGGCATTGATCCAGCCAGGGCTTTGGGGTATGCTGTTTATGCATGCCCTCGATAATACGCTGGCTGCCGGATTCCACACCGATGCCCAGCATAATGCAGCTGGCTTTTTTCATCTGTGACAGCATTTCGTAGTCTAACTCGTCGATGCGGACCCGGGCCATCCAGGCCATCCGAGTATTGCGGGCTATGAGTTCTTCACAAAGAGACTGAACAAAACTTCGGTTTGTCGAAAAGCTGTCATCTTGAAACGAGCAGATGTTTACCCCCAGTCCGGCCAGATGTTCCATCTCGTCAACCACATTGACTGCCGATCGACTACGGATTTTTTTGCCGGTGCTCACCCGCATCACTTCGCTGCAAAAAACGCAGCCGTGGGGGCAGCCGCGGGTAGCAATGAGATATCCCCACACCACTTTCTTGGAGAGCTTTATGGGAAAAATCGATTTATAGGCGTCGAGCTCCTCGGCGGTATAGGAGGGAAAGGGCAGGCTGTCCGGGTTTTCGACGACAAAACGTTTTCCTTCCACATAACATCTGCGGTAATGAGCCTGCCAGCTGATATTGGATTGATCGCCATTTCGAATCCAGTCAAAAAGATTGAAAAACTCCTTTTCAGGCTCTCCGAGCAAAATTGCATCATATCCAACTTCGTAATCCTGATCGGTATCACGATTCAAGTAATGACCCTGGCCGATACCGATCACCAATGGCGTATTATTTTGTTTTTTCAAGGAAAATACGAAATCGTTGGCGATATCGATGTCAAAACTCGATGCAGAAATTACGATCAGATCAGGCTGAACCTGAGCTGTATGTTCCAGCATTTTAGCGACGTCCATCGGGTGGATCCAGCAATCCATAAAATGAACGGACGTATCCTGATATTTTCCCAATCCTGCCTGCAGGTATTTTAAAGGATATGATGGATCAAAGAATTGCGGGTGATCCACATCTTTATCGATAGCGGAACTCACCCGCAAAAGCAGAACAGAATTAATTGCCATGACAAATCTCCCGGCCGGGGGAGATGTCTGTCGAACCTACTTGCGGTAAATCTTTAAGCGTCACATCACGCCAGGTACGCAATCCGATAATGCGCCGGATGGCCCATGTCAGCACCCCCAAACCGATGTGAAGCCAGTAGTCGATAAACCGGTTGACCACCGTCAGTGATCCCGCAACGGGTGTTGATATTCCTACCACACGCAAACAGCTGAACAGCGTGATTTCCACCACCCCGGCGCCGGACGGCGTGAACGGGAATGCCGATGCCAGCAGAGGTATCATTGTAAGAAAAACCGCTTCAGCAAAACCGATGTGCAATCCAAAAGCCAGCGTCAATGAGAAAATCCACGCAGTCTCTAAAGCCCAGATGATCGCCGTTAAGACAACAATCGGCAATATTTCTTTTAGCCTGGGCCACATCCCGGTGTGAAACGCCATGATCATCCGCTGAACTTTTTCCGGTATCCAACCGGGAAGCTTCCTTTTGAACAAAAAAAACATCAGCATAATGGTGCTTGCACCGACGGCTATAATGCCACCGCCGATCAGACTCCAGATGACCGTCCAGGGCAGAGTGGCAGAAAACAGTATCCAGGATGCCAGTGATGCCAGCACCAGAATAATCCAGGCATCGAGCATTCTTAAAAACACAATGGAGCCCATGGCGGCCGACCGTTGAATTTTGAAATTGATGCGAGCAAGATGGGCAGCATACACATCGCCTAGTTTGGCCGGCACAAGATTATCCACGAAATTATAGAAAAAGACGAGGAGTCCGAATTTGCTGTTTCCGGCAGTTATAGGCAGATGTATCAAACATCGCCGCCAGCGCATGCCGCGCGCAATATAGGTTGCATAATGTGCCGATGCCCCAAGCAAGACAAAGCGTTTGTCACAGGCAGCAATTTCACGCCAGATTTGTTTAAGATCCACCATTGTTGCCGCACCCGCAAGAATAAAAATTGCGATGGCAATACTCAGATAGGTGGACCACCCCCACAGCGCAGGTGCTTTGTGGTTATTATTTAAAGTTTTATCGGTGTTTCGATTAACCATTTATAATCTTTTTATCTATTCCCAGGCCTTATTAGCTAAAGAGGTTTATTATTTGAAATTAAGACCTTATCTCCCTGGCGCTCAACAACGTAAGGCATTCACGACAGTCTGGCAAGCTTCTTTCTGGTTATGATACAATAAAAATACACTTTCTGTATTCATGACCGTTGTTTTTCTATGGCCTCACTTTCCACCGCATTACTTCCGGTTCTGTCTGAAACTGAAACAGACGGGCGCCAATGTCCTTGGTATTGGTGATGAGCCCTTCGAACCTCTGACAAAGGATGTTCGAACTGCGCTGACCGAATATTATCAGAAAGCGGATACCTGAGAGGACAGCACCATGCACATAGAGGAACGTCATTGGTGGAGCCGGAACCTACACCGCGAAATGGCTCTGAAGGTTTATGGCCATTGGGGTAAACCGTCAATCGTCAACCGTCTTTGCTAAGAGCTATTCTTTGGTCGTGAAATAATCCGATATGACGCCCATAAAGCGGTTGTATTTTATGGCATAATGGCTCAACCCCCGGCTGACAAACTTTTCTGAGATTTCGTTGTCTTCCTCTTCGATGTACGCTGTTCTTTTCTCCCAGGATTTTTCGTCCAGTGCCAGGATTTCTTCAACTTTTCTGCGATAAAAATCCGCCACAGTAAGGTTTGAATGTGCATTGACAAACCAGGGCATGACGCGGCCAACCTTTTTTAAGAACAAATCATGCGTTTTACCGAAATTTAAACATGAACCATCGGTGAAGTTTTCCATGTCAGCCATCTTCGCAAAATCGATATAGTCTCCCTGTTCGCTGAGTTCGTAAGCTTTAGTGCCGGGGAACGGGAAAAAAAATGACCAGCGGTAGCGACCGGGTCTGGCCCTGGCCATCAGCCGGATGGTCGCCATGACATCAGCGCCGGTTTCATCGGGCAATCCAATCATTAAAAAAATCGAGGTGTGCAGACCATATAGATGGGCGGTCTCTAAGGCACTGATAATTTTTTCGTTTTTCATACGGCGTTGCAGTATCCGGCGCCGTATGCGTTCACTGCCGCTTTCAACGCCGAATTTTACAATGCTGCAATTTGCGTCCGCCAGGTAGCGGGCTCTCTTTTCATCGAAAAAACCCACATGGGCATTGACCACAAAGGGCAGGGAACTGATTTTTTTATAAGCAGCGCAAAACTGCTTCACATATTCGCGATAAAAAGTAAAAAGGTCGTCGTCTAAAATAAACATCGAAATATTCCGATAATTCTGCAGTAGATACTCAATCTCCTTTATCATCTGATTGACTTCGAAATGCCGGATGTAATTCAGGCCTTTGAAGCTGCATCCAAGATCCTGGCGATAATTCGATACCAGCTGGTGGTTAAAGCAGTAGGTGCAGGAAAAGGGGCAACCCCGCGAGGCCATCAGACCCGTCCAGCCGTTTTTGGCATCGATAATTTTTTGGAAATCAAAAATGTCGTAATCTTTAAATGGCAATTTTTTTAAATCCGGTAGAGGCCTTAAAGGATTGAACTGCGAGCTGCCATTTAGCATATAACCAAGATTATTCAAGCCTGAAGGATCCTGGTTTTTACTTATCCTATCGACGAACTCGGCAAATGCTTCTTCCGCTTCTCCGCGGATGATGTAATCAAATAATTTCGACTGCAAAATCTCCTCTCCGGCGGCCATGGTATGGATGCCGCCGCAAACCAGGGGCGCGTCGGTGGCTCTACGTGCCCAGGTAGCCAGCTTTTTTGCATACGGCCACTGATTGGTGACGACCGAGAAACCGATGATATCCGCTGATTCTCGTTGCAAACGGCTTATGAACTGTTCTCTGGAAGGCAGCGGCTCAATATCGTCACACAGTTGCCACAAAGCAACATCATGGCCCGCCTGCTTGAGCACCGCCGATAAATGGGCGATACCGTAGTTGAATCCCAGCTGGGAGCCGGCGTTGGGATAGAGGAAGAGTATTTTCATCTTAGGTCCTTATGAATGATTTTGTGCATTTCGTGGCTCCCCCGCGGAGTATGGGTATATTTACGCGATCTTCAAACAATTGAATATTGACGATTGAAAATTGAATATTTAAGGAAGTCTATCTATTATAAAAAAAGCATCAACGAACCACTCATGGCAAGTCGCGGGTAATCATCTAATGCAAAAGAAATTTTATCGCAGGCCCGCTGGGCGGGATTTCCGCTTCGCTACAACAAGCTGCGGGGAATTAGACCCTAAAAAAGTTGTCTGTGTCTGCCCGTGTGGGTCTGCCTGCCCAATGAAATCTCTGTTGTACTTATTTCATCGGGGTGGCTAATTATAAATTAAATTGCGGAGCGACACGCGGCGCAAGCGCCTGCGCTGCGCGAGCGACATCCACGAATCTTCAATCTTCAATCTTCGATTATCACTGGTCAATCCGGTTTATTCGGGTTGGGCATTCTGTATCCTTCTTTCATTCATTATACGGATAATAATGTCTTCCAAGTCGATTGCGGTCGGGTCGGATAATGTGTCGACATGAACAATGCGGCAACTATTGGCCCCAAACGCACTCCATCGTCGAATGAAACGCATGTTGTTGGAACCGGCAAAAATGGTCAGACAGGGGGTTTGCAGCGCCGCAGCGATGTGTTGACAGGCGGAATCGTAGCCGATAAACTCGTCACATTTTGCGATAATGGCCGCAATTTCACCAATGCGAGTCTGTAAACCGATCACGCCACTGCTGATATCGCTGTTAAATTCAGCGGCAAAAACGGCATCTTCGATGGGATAGCCGTTTTGTTCTACAGTATCCAGCAGAGAATTGGAATATTGAAGCTCCGTTTCGCCAAGCCCTTTGTCCAGCAAAATAACGGTGTTCAGTTCCTGTAACAAAGACAGCAGAAGTTCTTGTTCCAGAAGCTGTCCTACCTTTTTGCGCGGATTGCCGCCGACGCCGAAATTTATTGCAATGACCCTTTGGGTGCCGTTATCCTTCAGCCTTTTAAACATTGCGGCTGCCTTTTGCATTGGGTCTGCAAGCAGCCAAACTCCCGGGTGACGGAAATCATCCACCCCCGTTACCTTATCCAACCAAGCATTGGTTAGCTGCGCCATGGACAATTTACCGGCAAATGAGACATCCGATCGACTGTCAAAAAAGTAATAGTGGTCCGCTGGAATGATGGGCAGTACGCCGAGCTGGGAAAGGCGGGAGTCCGGGTCTACAAGAATGGTGTTGTCAAGCGGGCAGGAGGCCAGTTCTTGTTGAATGATTTTTAACACCAGCTGCCAATTGGACAGTCGTTCAAGCAATCCGCCATCTATCTTATACTCAGCCTTTTGTAATCGTATCCGTGGGTTGCCGCCATAAATCTCATCCAGTTTGCCACCGCCGATAAGTACCAATTCCGCGTCGGGATATAGCGTGGACAGACGTTGGATGATAATGCTGGTGACGGCAACATCGGCGCCAATGGTCACACGGGATAATAGCAAAATCTTTTTTATATCTCGATGTCGTGATATCGACTTGGCCTCCATCCGAAGGGTTGAGATGCGTTCAAGCAGGTCCTTGCGGGAGTAGATCCTAAAATCGTTCAAAGAACGATCCAGTTCTTTGCACGCCGAAAGCTTGCGGCAAAAAGCAATGACCTGGGTCATGACTCGATTGTATGTTTCCGTCTGGAGTTCTTCAAACTCATCGCATAGGCTTTCGATGACGATGCTGAACAATGCCCGGTCGGCAACGCTATTGAGTTCGGGGTCCTGGGAAATGGTGGTCATTTCACACAGCAGATCGATATAATCCTCTTCATAGTGACAATCTTTCAGATACGAATCCATAAACGAATGGGCGACCTGCCGTGACAGTCTCTTTATTTCTTCCGGATCGAGGATCTGGGCTTTTATATTCGACCATTTTTTTCTGTAAAAGGAGGATTTCATTAAGTAATTCTACTTTGTCTTAATTTATTTTTGCTCCCGCACTTTGTTATAACAGACTGATATAGCGCAATAAACGAATGTCTAAAATGAATTAAATTGCCTAAAATGCCTAAAATTAAGGAAACGCTACGCTCTATCTCTTTTTATATAATTGACAGAATACCACAATTTTAGCTCATTTTAGTTCATTTTAAATTTTTGATCATTTTCTCAAATTAAAAATGCTCCTGCAGTAATTGTTTCCCGGCCTGCAGCACCGCCTCCGGCGAGATTTCGGTCATACACCTGTGATCCAGCGTACATTCTTTAAGGTGACAGGGGGAACACTCCATCTCCCGGCGCAGTACAATGGTCTTTTCAAGATTCGCCTGGGTATATCTCGGGTCTGTGGGTCCCATGATGACCACCACCGGGATATTGAAGGCGACGGCATAATGGCGGGGACCAGTGTCATTGGAGAATAAAATCCGGCATCGATGAATTAAAGGTTTTAATAGGGCTAAGTCCACCATATCCGGTCCGGTGTTTATAATCTTGGCAGTGCTCTGTTTTACAATCCTATCGCCGATATTTTCCTCTCCCGGCCCGATAAACAGCAGCAGTTTGCAATTCCAGTGTTCCGATATCAACTCCGCCAGCCTGGCAAAATATTCCGGGGGCCAGCATTTGGAGGATCCGAATTTTGCGCCCGGATTCAACCCGATCACCGTGTCATCCGGGGTTATGCCGTAACGCTCAAGAAGCCGGCGGCCTCTTTTTTGCACAGGACCGGACATGTGCAGACGCGGTGGGTGGTGATGGGCGACGGCAAGGTGCAACCAACGGCATATTTCCAAATAATATTCCACCATCGGCATGGGTGTGATATGTCCGGCTTCGACGCGGGGAGTCGGCCCGCCGCTGAGCAGAAGGTTTCTGCCGTTTCGCCGGTAACCATAGATTTTTCTGACACCCCCGCACCGGGCAATCAGCGCCGAGCGAAATGAATTGGGCAACACGATGGCAATCTCCGGCTTAAGCCGGCGAATCTCATGGACCAATTTGAAAAAACCACGGCTTGTTTTATCTTTTATTTCGATGAGTTGGTCAAACCACGGTGCATCTTCCACGACGCCCCTGGCATACTTTCGTATCAGGCCGATGAGTCGGGTTTTAGGATAGTTTTGCCGGATGCATTCGAATGTCGGTGTTGCCATGACAACATCGCCGACCCAGTTGGGGCAGGAAATCAAGATAGTTTGGGGTTGTATTTGTTTGTTATTTAAGGTCATTTCAGGAATATAAAAAAAGAAGAGGAGAGTGTCAATGGATATGGAGTTTCAGGGTCAGGGCTTTGGATAGTTTTTCCGCGACATGACTTGATTCGATACTCTGCATGCATTGATTTTGATGATTAGGACATCGTTTCTGATAACAGGGGGCACAATCCAATGATGAGGTCACCACGAGGTCTTCATATCCAAAAGGGGCGGTCCGTTCGGGGGAGGTCGGGCCGAACAGGGAAACGAAGGGTGTCCCCACGGCCGCTGCCAGATGCCCCGGTCCCGAATCGGGTCCGATCCCCGCGGCAGCCTTTTTGAGGATAGCCGTTAACTCCATTAGGGATGTTTTACCCGCCAGATCGATTAAACCGGGTAGATTCACGCTTTGGCTTAAACCTTGCGCCAATGCCTTGCGGGAGCCATCCCCCAACAGTACGACCTGCAATTTCAGCGCTGATAAAATATGCCGGATTAATCCCAGATAACCTTCGGAAGACCAATCCTTTGACTCCCATGAAGTCCCCAAGATAACAGCGACAAACGGCTGCTTTATGTCTGCAACAACACGGGGTGATGCTTCAATTGGGTTCAAGGAGGAGAGACCGAACTCCAGCATATCCGGTTCCGGCAAACCCAGATGTTCGGTAAACTTTAAATAATGCCGAATTTTGGTGAGTGCGTCGCTATGGTAACCGATATGCTCATTGTTGAAAATCCAGTTGAATTCCTTAGCATTGCGCCGATGAAAACCGATTCGTCGTCCGGCCCCTGAAAGCAATGAAAAAAAGCCGCTTTTCAATACGCGCTGGAGATCCAGTGTGATATCGAAATGCTCCCGATTCAGGTCTTTATAAAGGTGCCACAGCGCCGAGATGCGCCAGGCACGCTGAAAAACAATGACTTTGTCGATTTGGCGATGACAGCGGACGAGTGCCGCCCACTTGGGTTCCACGAGCCAGGTGACACAGCTTTGGGGCAGATTCGTCTTGATGTGGGAAACCAGACAAAGTCCCCTGGCAACATCTCCCAATGAACCCATTAATATGATGAGAATGGAAGGGGAGGCCAGTATTTTTGGATCTGATAATTTGAACATTCGGATTTATAATTTCAAGCCGGGTAAACATACACCCGACAACATCGGTTCTATACCCTGATTTCTTCAAGCCCAGTCTTTAGAATGTCGCTGAGCATTTCGGGTAACCGGTGTTTGGTGACTGCACGTTGCCAGCGGGTGAGATAGCGATTTTTTAACTTTTTCCTGTTCCCATGATAAACGCTTCCTTTGTCGAAATCCAGCAGATAAACTTTTCCCGCGGCGTCAACGACAACATTGCCGGGGTGCAAATCAACATGCAAAATGTCATTTTGAATCAGCGATGAAATTTGTTCAATGACGGATTCCATGGCTGTGCAGGTTTTTTCTTTGTCCTGCAAGCTCAAGCGGGCCAGGGTCAACGGCTGATGGATTTCGCGGGTGACCAGCCAGGCCCGGTAGAACAGACGGCTGCGATGGGCATAAGCGATGGGTTGCGGGACATTTAGGCCTAAATTTCCGACAATCTCCAGCAGCTCAAATTCACGCTGGGCGCGGGTTCTTCCAAATTTAAGATATCGGTGTTTGCTAAAATTCCGCATCAGTCCGCCCCGCCGGTAATGCTTGATGACGACCGATCCGATTCCATCCAGCTGTGCCGGGGTAACAGAGGTTCTTCCGCCCAATACCGAAATACCGATGGGGTCTGGATGATGAAAAAAACCAGTGAGGGTGCGCAGTTGAGAATCTGTCAGGTTCAAAGAGAACCCGAAACGATAAGAATCAATTTTTCGGTTTAGTATCATACAATTTCGAGCCTCAGGTTTTCCGCCGCCAGCGAAAAACCTATAGAACATCAGAGTGCCCGGCAACATCGGCACCACAATTGTCGATACGGTGTCGTGCAGCGGCTATACTTCATAACCCAATTGCATCAAAAAATCTCCCAGCAGAAAATTAATCTTATTTTTATCCTCATTCGGCATGTTTTCCTGCCATTTGAAGTTGCGATTGTCGATATTACCGGTAATAGTCTGCAGCAGCTTATCTTCCCAACCCAGATTATATTTCACACCAACGGTCTTTAAAATATCCGACGGTCGCGCGACGAAATCTTCATACTTTACCGCCACATATTGATCTCCGGGTAAACCTTTCGCCGATTGTATAGCGTGTTCTACGACCATTTTCCACTGTAATGCACAAGCTTCGATCAGGGGACGTTGCATAAGATCCTGCCAGCCGGGGGGCTTGACACTCCAGTAAGCCCCTGAGTGCTTCAACCTGGAGCGCATGATGGAATAGGATGCAGCCCTCCCGTCCCTGATTAAATGGATGAACCGGGCATCTGGAAAAATCTCCTTTAAATATTCGACTCTGACCGAGTTGCCAGGACATTTGTTCAGAAAACGGGGTTTGTTGAATAGTCGCAGATTGAGGCGCACGATCCTTTGGAAAAATTGTCGTGCAGCGGGAGTGACATCCTCCCGTCCAAGAGATTCGTCCTCTGCGCTTGTAAATTTCTGCCAGACATTGTTCGCTTCCGTGGGGCGATGATCGTCGCGGAAAAGCATTATTATCCGGGTCAGAAAAATGGAGGAGGGAAATTTCTTTGTAATATTTGAGATCCATGCCAGATCGGGGTGGTTTGCCATTGTGCGGTAAAAAATGCCGGTACCGCTCCGCGGGGCACCTACAATAAAAATTGGATTCTTAATTGTTCTATGCATAGTGATTAATTTTCCCGGTTACAGGCCAGGCGCGTTGAAAATTATGACCGCGATATGCTTAACCCGTCGATTCCGGGACCTTTTTCCCCTCGCCACAGCCTTTGCGGAAAATTATATGAAACCACGGCTTGTGTCAATATGGCAATACCCACCATTCCGATCCATTGCTGATAAAGTACCACAGACAAAGAAGCCGTGCTACCCGGCGCGAACCCCTGGAGACTTCCGCGTCTGACCGTGGGGAAACGCCCGGGCCTGGACCGTTTCCTGTTAAGGCTCATGTTCCGGCATTAGAAATGGACCCTGTCGTTTATAAAGTTCGTACTTTAAGGTCGCCTGTCGATGAATTTTTTGATAGTTCGCCGGAACTTCGCAATTACTGTTTTTATCAATGAGAAGATATTCATAATTCATCTTGCCGCTCAAACTTACCCTGTAAAATCGTTGCATGGTTGCAAAAAGCCAATCCCCGTAGATCATCTCTTCCGGACAAACAGATACCGTGACTCGTTGCGGCAGTTGTATTTTTTGCAAATAAAAATCGTTGTAAAACTCGTGCCTTCTGGTAATGGTGCCTTTATGGTAAAACATATTTACAACGCCGGTTATGCAAAAAAGGGCGATAATTGAACCCCCTGCGATTCGATACTTCCTTTTTTGCGCTAGAATTTTTTCCAATCTAATTGCAATGGAATCTGCAAAAAAAGCCAAACTTAAAACATAAAATGGAAATGATTGAAAAATATAACGGGCATGCTGACGCTTGCTGATTAAAAACGGCAGACTGCCGGCCAGGCCAATCAGTAGAAAGAATACAGCTTGGCGATTAAACCGCATTCGCCGGAAAGGTGATTTGGTGATGAATTTCAAAAAAACGACGGCAAAGACTGGCACTATCATCTCCAATGCCCACCGTTCAGGAATATGCCAGTAAGTGTCTCCGGCACCTCTCGTACTTTTAAGGCTTGCCATTACCTGGGCTTGCCAGAATCCTTTCCAGAAATTTAGACTTTCCGGGTAAAAATAGGAAGTGGCAATAAAAAGTATTATACATGTGGACACGGCCAATAATGTGCTAAAGATTGCTCGGGAAAATTTAATTTTTAATGCCAACGATCCGAATATCGGTACAGCAAAGGTAAAAAAAGCAACCGGACCTTTGGCAATAAACCCGAGATATATTAAAATTCCGCTAAGCAGGCTAAAAAAGGTGACGTGATTGGCGGCAACGATGCTTTTATAGGAGTAGAAAGTGGCCATTAAAGCAATTAAGGCAAATGTAAATACCAAACGATTTGTTTGGGACAGATAGGTGTAAATGGGAAGAGATACAAGAAGTAACATCGGCCACCAGCTGCCGACCGGTTCGAGGTCAAAGTCGCGGCGCACTTGCTGCCAGATCAATGCCGTGCAGCAAAGAATGATGATTCCGACGATGAATCCGTAAAATGCTTCAAAATGAATCCCGTCGCCAAACAGCTTGAAAAAAACAGACTGAATCCAGTATATCAGCGGTGGATGTTCATGGAACAAGGGACGGAGCGTGTCATCTTGATAAGGCTTCCAGAACGTCCCCCATCCTTCGGCCATGTTTCTTGCTACGCAAGCGTACTGAATGCCGTCACCGTGGATTCCGATACGAAGCAATTTGTATCCGACGACTAGATAATAAACCGAAAACGTGAACGCTAACAAAATCCACTTTGATGATAATTTTGTTAGTTTATTCATAAAATAGCAATCAACCCTTTATATTTAAGGATTCATTCGAATGGTATATCGTCTTCGATGCGAGAAATCATCTCGTCTATCATGACGTCGTAAGTTCGCTGGGAATGAGCCAATTCATAACCGGCTCGGGCAATCCGTTTCCGCTGATCCTCGTGTTTCAGGTAATAGTCGATCAATTCCAGGCACTCCTCCGGACTTTGGTACCAATCGAGGTGAACCCCTTTTGAGAAAAAGGATTCCATACCGGGCAGGTAATTGGTCAGCAAAAACGCGCCACAACCCAGCGCATACCAAGTTCGAATGGTGATGTAGCATTCCAGTTTCGGGTTGTAATCACATCCCAAAAATATTTTGGCGGCATAGCAAATTTTTGCAAACTCCTTCGGGTATATGCTCTTTTTGGCACAGGCGAGCCCGAAGGGTTCCCACTTAGCGCCCCACACCTTAAGTTGATAGTGTGCCGCGATCAACTGCAGCAGCTTGATGCGGTGCTCACTATGAGGTCGACCGACGAAGCCAACTTCCGAAAACCATTTCGGATTGCGGGTGGAAACGATTTGATGTTCGTCACGATCGCATCCTTGGGTGATGAAGATGGGCTGCTTGACCCCTAAGGCTTTGTACTCGGCCGGATACGTTTTATTGATGACAAACAGGTAGTCAACCTGGCGGGCATGGCGAAGCACGTCTTCATGAAATGGGTCAGACGTATCCCCGTAAAACATAACCGTCCGAACCGGTGGGCTGATATGCTGCAGCACCTCATACGGCAAATCCCTGGAGTAGGAAATGAGCAGATCTGGATGGGCGCGGCGGATTTTTTCAAGGGTCACGCGGCGATAATCTTTCCAGAAATAAACTTTTTTTAACCGAGGCACGTTGATGAACGTGGCTTTGGCAACACGGCGTTTTAGCGCGTTCATCATAAACCGTGTAGTGCCGGTCTTTTTTTTGCTTTTACCAACCAGAACAACTCTTCGAATAGCCATAAGCCTTTTTTATTTGCGTTGACAGCTTACATGTTAATTTGGTAGTAATTCTATCCCTATCACGGCACTGCCGGCCAATGCAGGTTTATACGCAAACCAATTGATTGCCCTGTTTCCGGTACGATACATCACCATCTCAAATGACCACCGGCAGGTTTAACGTTCCATCTCGGGAGTCGAATTCGATGTCCATGAAACCCAACTGGCAGAAGATCGGTGATCTCATCGGCAGCCGGATATTGATTGAGTTGGCTCTGGTGGGCTCATTTCTGGCGTTTTCACTGAATCCTGGTTCCATTGGCGATTTGATGCGGATTTGCGGCGCCATCTTTTTGGCCAACCTTTTCATCGGAAAATACCGCTTAACAGATCTTACGATGGGACATATGGTTATGCTGATTGTTTTCCTGTTCGTTCTTCTAATAAACCTATTTATGCCTGGCGAAATGGTACACGATCGATCTTTGTCCTATTTCCTGGCCTTCCCCGGCGCGGTATTGGCGTGTCACCTGTTAGCGGTGAAGTTGAGAAACCGGCCGCTAAAGGAGTTACCCTGGCTTTGCTTGGCTGCTTTGCTTCTGGCTGTGCTCACCCAGTTTATTGTCTATCTGATTTTAAAGGGTGGCACCACTTATGGAGTTTACAGCAACTTGCACCATTTGGGACTGTTTTCAAGCCTGACAATCCCGCTTTTGATTTACTTTTTTATCCAGTTTCAAGGTTGGATACGTGTGCCCTTGGTGATGACCGTTTTGCTTGATTTTTATCTACTGTGGGATAGTAGCTCGCGAATATCCTGGCTCAGTTTTTTCGCCGGGATCTTGTTTACATTCTTGGTTTTTTTTCGCAAAAAGCAGTTGGCAATTGGATTAGCCGCCTTGATCATTTTATCGTTCAGTGCAGCGTATTTTTCGGGATTTAATCACATCAGCAGCCGGCTGCAAGATTTCGCCGCCAACTGGCAAACCGAAGAGCGCGTCTATTTCTGGTCGGACGCACTCGCATTGTTGAAAAAGAATTCAATACCGGATTGGCTGCTCGGCCATGGGATCGGCAGTTTCCGCTACTATTTCTCGGAATACGCCGGCCTTACGATAAAGAAGTACAACATGACCATCAATTATCCGCACAACGTGTTTTTACAAATTATCTTTGAAAACGGGATTATTGGATTTACATTGATATTCGGAGCACTTTTTTACCTTCCGTTGGCCAACTGGAAAGGATTCAAGCGCCTTGGATTGCAACAGGAACGCGGTCTTTTAATTGTCTGTTTCGCCGTTTTTTGGATAGACCTGATTCACTGCTTTCTTAACAAATCCCTGTATTCGAAATATATCCTCTACTCCTTAAGTGTAATTGTCGGCATGTCGCTGGTCTTACTCGAAAAATCGGGGCAAAACAAATCCTGGCAGGCTTGGCGAACCGGGCAGGCATCGGCAATCCCTCCATTGCCATCTAAACTGCAGCGATGACTATCCCAGCCGATTTCTTTTGAAATACCGATACAATTAAAAATTTAAGCCAACGATTTAGAGTATCATCTAAAAAAATTGACAAATATCTGTTTAAACGAAGACTGTCAACCAGAAATGCGGCTAAAAAATAGCTTGGCCCCTGGTTTTTGAAACAGCCCAACGCATTCGCTATCTAACTCGATATGAATCAAAACAATAGACCTCACTGCTCGGCGAGAACTCTCTACCAAATCCTTGCCGGCTTCCATGTGACCCAAAGTCCTCTTTCGCCCGGTGTCAGCCTGGATGGTCTGATGGATGAAGTGACCGCCTGCCAAATCATTAAAGAAACCAACCGGCGCCAAGTTTATCATCTCAAAACCCCGACCAAAGGATATTTTTTGAAACTCAGCTCCCTGGTGAGAAAAAAAGATCGTCGGCGCCATTTTTTTTTACCGAATAGGAAATGGGCGGAATGGCGGAATTTGCATCGGTTGTTGCTTGCCGAAATTCCAGCAGCCAAACCGGCTTTAAAGGGAGAAAACAAAGCAACTGATCCTGAAATGTTTTTCTTGCTGACCGAAGAAGTCCAGGGGGTGCCCCTCATCATTAAATGTACCGTCGATGCACGTAAAATTGGTGAATACGCGGCGACTTTACATTCACACGGTGTTTATCACGCCGATTTAAATCGAAACAATATCATTTTAACCCCGGAAGGCCGGTTCTGCCTCATCGATGTTCAGGAAGTAATTTTTTTGCCTTGGATACCGCATCGACTGCGGGTGCACAATCTCGGTAGGATGTTATTCAATTTTTGCTCCCTCTCCGATCCTGTGCAGTGGGCCGGGGAATTATTAAAAGGTTATAATAAAGACGCTTTCAAACTTCTTAGCACTTCAGCTGTTATTAAAGCTGCCGGGCGCCATCAACAAAGAAAATACCGCTCGCGGGCCAGACGCTGCTGCAAGAACAGCACTGAATTTGTTGGCGTTAAAACGGCTGGTTTGAAGGGATACCGGAGAAGGTCTTTTCAATGGGACGAACAAGACCTGCGGCAGGCCTTGGAGAAAGGGCAGCCTCTCAAAGGATCCCATGTTTTTCAATATCAGGGCGTTTGTGTCAAAAAGCACCCCAGGCGTTTTTTACGTGACCGCTGCCTGACCAGCTGGAAAATGTCCAGAGCCCTTGAGGTGCGCGGTATTGAAGTGCCCCGTTCATTGGGTTACTATGTCATGGACAAAACAAGCCATTTTATGGCGGAACTTCTTGTTGACAGGGTCCATCTGAATGCTTTCCTATCCGCCTTATCCGATGAGGCTTCCAAACGCCGAGTCTTGCAGAAACTTGCGTTGTGGCTGCGCAAATTCCATGACACCCATGTCTGGCAGCGAGATTTTAAATCCAGCAACATCCTGTGCCAAAATGGTCACTATTTCATGGTGGATCTCGATGGCGTGAGAATCCGCTGTTTGAGCGAGCACAATAAAATCTACAATCTGGCCCAGTTGAATGCTTCCGTGAGCAACGCTATTACGATTAAAGACCGCCTGCGTTTTTATCACTATTATTCAGCCGGTAGTCAGTTGAAAAGACCGCAACGGCGCGCGGTCTATCGGAAGGTGTGGGAAATTACCAAGACCAAGAATACTGCGAGATATGACCTCGATCTTGAAAAATTTAGATTTTAACGGCTCAACGTCTCGGAATTTTTACAACTAATATTCAGTGCGGATCATCAATCATCCCGGGGGGGAACCCGGCCAAACGGCTAATGAGAAACGACACAGGCTAAAATTACGAATTAGATGAAAATTCTTCACATCAACACGGAAAGAACCTGGCGCGGGGGCGAACAGCAAACACTGTATCTGCTCCAGACGCTTAAACAGCGACACATTATGAGTCATCTGGTCTGTCAACCCGCATCTCTGCTGGCAGAAAGAGCGTTGGCGGCTAACCTCGAAGTGTTCCCAATTGCTATGCGAGGCGAGGCTGACTTGGCAGCCGGTCGACAATTGCGGAAGCTAATTCAAACATGGAAATATGACATCCTTCATTCCCACACCTCCCATGCCCACAGCCTGGCCTATCTGGCATCAATCGGTGCCGGGGTCACCCGTCTGGTCACCCGTCGGGTCGATTTTTCCATTTTCCGTCACAGTTTTCTGAAATTAAGCGGCATCAAGTATCGTTTTATGGCCGACTATTACATTGCTATCTCACACAAGATAAAAGAAGTGATGGTCAATGATGGAATACCTGACCAACGTATTTTTGTGGTGCACAGCGGCATCGACCCGCAAAGATTCATGCAGGCAACGGGTGATCATCTGTTGTCTGAGTTTGATATTAAAGAAAACCAAAAGGTGGTCATCAATGTTGCCCATTTGGCGGGACATAAGGGGCAAAATTATCTGGTGCGGGCGATTCCGCGCGTTCTGGCAAAATTGCCCGACACCAGATTTTTTATCGTCGGTAAAGGCGAATTAATGGATGAGCTAAAAGAGACAGCTTCAGAACTGGGATTAAAAAGGGAGCTTATCTTTACCGGCTTTCGCAACGATGTGGCAGACTTTTACAAGATTGCCGATCTCTGCGTGATGAGCAGTGTGCAAGAAGGTCTTGGGACCGCTGTGCTGGATGCGTTGGCTTTAGCAAGACCGGTTGTAGCAACCAGGGCGGGCGGGCTGCCTGAAATTATTGAGGATGGAAAAACCGGTCGCTTGGTCGCGCCGGCCGATCCCAGAGCATTGGCTGAGGGGATTATCGAGTTGTTAACCGATAGCGACCTGGCAAAAGCAATGGCGGGCGCGGGCCCGGCCAGGGTCCAGCAATTTTTTTCAATCGATACCATGGTTGATAAAAACATTGAAGTTTATAAAAAAATATTAGCAACGGAAAATTAGATCCGGAGCCTGCCGCGCCGCAGCCTGGCCGATGGCGGGTCCTCGAGACCGGAATTCTTAATTTAAGGGTGACTGTCCCTGAAGGCGAAGTAAAGGACTAACGCCGGCGTTTTTCATATGACAGCTGTAATAATTTTGCAGCCATTACAAGTTCAGCAAATGAAGACATTGATGCAATTAAAAACCCGCGCCAACCATCAAGGATGCCTAAACGAAAAATAAAATCTTTTATAAAACGTATCGACGGACGAAACAACACGTGCAGAACCGGCGCTCTCGGTTGTTTCTCAAACTTATCTGCAGCCTTCCATGACGAATAACGATTGATTTTCGCCACCCATGCAGTCATGCTGGAAATGCTATGATGTTCCAAACGGCCATTTAAAACGCCTGTGTTGTCTAGTGTAATTTCCGCATGGACGCGTTTTTGGTCGTAGCGACCTAAATCTTTGCGAAATAGACGAAGTACACTGTCTTTGCCCCAACCCGAGTATTTCACCTGTTTGCCCATCAGATAGTTATTGCGGTAGATCCAGTACCCGTCTTTATCCGGTTGCTGTCTCAATAACTGCTGGATTTCGTTGCGAAGCTCGGTTGTTACTTTTTCGTCACTGTCCACCAGCAGAATCCATTCGTACGTTGCCTGGGGGATGGCCCAATTTTTCTGAGTGGCGGAGTCTATATAGTCATGGCGCAGTATTCGATCAGTGTATTTCCCTGCAATATCGACGGTTCGATCCGTACTATACGAATCTACAATTAAAATCTCATCGGCCCACCTTACACTTTGTAGGCAGGTTTCTATATTTTTCTCTTCGTTAAAGGACGGTATAATCACCGTTAGCTTTTGCTGTGCTTTGATTTTGACTTCCACAGAAAATCGACTCCATTGATGGGGCTAATCCGAGACAGGAATCAGCACTTAGGTTCCATTGATCAGAGGTTCATAGCAAGCGGCCACCTTTTTAACGTATCTTTCAGGATTGAGAATGTTTTTCGCATACTGGCGGGCAGCCAGGGAACAGTTCAATCGATAGTTCTTTTCCCTTAACAGGGTGATGATACCCCGCACCAGATTAGCCGGTTGGTCTTCGATGAGAATGCCGGTTTCTCCATCCTTGATTAGTTCAGATAAAATTCCCTTGCGGGTTGCAATCACCGGCTTGCCGCAGGCCAAGGCCTCCCTCACCGCCCGGCAGGAGCCATCACTGCCGGGAGATAAAAAAATCTTGAAATCAAAAAGATTTAAAACCTCCCGGTAGTCATCTTTTCTGTAGCCGGTAAAAATAACATTTTTTTCCAACCCTCGCTGCATAACTGGCCGACGGGCCAATGTATCAATATGAGTCCCTCGGCCCACGATCAGGAATTTAAATTGTGGGATCTCTTTAACGACCTGTTCGATTGCATCCAAAAGCAGCGTGAAATTTCTGTGTTTCTGAACACGGGCCACAATTCCAGCGACCGGTTCCTTAGTGGTCAGACCGAATTGTCCGCAGAGACTTTCGCTTTTGGCAAGCGGACGGAATTTATCCAGATCAACAGGAATATCGACCTGCTCAATGGGTTTGTCGGGAAATATTTTAGATAAATACGCCTGAACCCGCAAGGAGGCTGTCATAATCTTTGCGGTGTGGCGCAAAAAAAAACGCTGTCTTAAATTCAGCGGGGTCGGCTCACCGTCATAACAGGTTCTGATCATGCGGTCTCCGAAACCGGCCAGCACGGCCGTTAACGCATCGTTATCCTGATGACTGTGAATCAGATTGATGCGCTGGCGGGCGACCATTTTTCTTAATGCAAAAATGTCCGGGATCATTGTCCAGCTAAGGTGTTTTTTGAGAATTAAACCATCCGTATATGCAATCTGCCGTTCGCAGACCTTGTTGTAAAGGTCGTTTTGCAATCTCCGACGACGCCCACAGGCAAAATAGGCGTTAACATCCTCCCGTGATTTTAGCCAGGATACCAGATTCAGGGCATGGTCGGCCGGGCCGGTCCATTTGTGATTACTGTATAGATGTAAAATTTGTTTCACGCTTATCCTGGAATTCAAGTGCTTGCCAGGCAGGCGGCGATCTGGCGGCATGCCATCTGAGTGCCTCCCTGGCGCGCTTTTACAAGTTGAAGCGTCGTTTCGATCACCTCTTCACGGCGGGGTGAGCTGTCCATGTCTTTTAAAATAAGAGCGGCAACTTCTTTCCAATCGCCTGCCACCCTAAGCAAACCGCAGTCGATGATCTGCCGACCCACCCAGGCAAAGTTTTCCCATGAAGGCCCGATCACTGGTAGTACCCCGCTAACGAGTGCTTCTAAAAAATTCTGGCCGCCCAAGGGCGCAAGGCTGCCGCCGACGAAAGCGGATTTGGCAAGTCGGTATGCCGGCAGCAGCTCGCCGAAGGTATCCCAGATAACCACAGTGCCGGCAGTCACCGGTGTTGCGGTGGCTGATCGCAAGAACCACCGGATTCCCATCTGATTTAACGATTCTTGCCAGTATTGTAAGCGGTTCATGTGCCGAGGGAACAACCCGATGACGGTCTCCGGTCGGTTGCGAAATACCTCGTGGACAATTTTTTTGACCAGGGGTTCCTCCGGGCGTCTGACGGAAGCCAAGACCACAAAAGGAATTGCGGGCGGTACAATGGCTTTGATCGTATTTATATGACCGCCAGAAGTTGGTGAGGCGGCGATGCGATCGAATTTGATGTTGGGCATGACCTCAACCCCGTCTTGGCCGAACAGCTGTCCGAAGCGATCGGCATCGGTTTGTGAAATTGCTAGAATTTTATCCGGCCGCAGTGCCTGCCAGATGGATGGCCACAAAAGATATCTCTTGAGGCTTCTTGTGGTAATTCTGCCATTGATTATTATTATTTTGCAGCCGTGTGCCTTCAAGGCGCGCAAATGACCCGGCCAGAGTTCCGTCTCTAGGATAACCATCAACTTCGGTCGCATGCTGGCAACGGCCTTTGCCATAATAGACGGTTTGTCAAAGGGAAAATAACGAACATACACCTTAATCCGGTCTGTCTCTGTGTGTTGCTTATCCAACCCCCGATCGAGAATTTCAATTCCCTGTTGGGTATTTGATGTCAGTAAAATGCGAAGGGGATCCCGTGTTTCCATGGTTTTGATCAATTCCAAGGCTAACCACGATTCGCCCACCGAGGCCGCTTGAATCCAGAGGTCGGCGGCGGCCGGCAATCGGTCTTTCAATGCACGCTGCTTATACCCTTCAGCCAGGCGATGATGACATCGAAGCCAGGGTAGGGCGATACTCCAGCTAAAGTTATAAAAACCAAACGCAGTTTTGTGGCAAAGATGGATTGACATGTCTAATTTTCAGGTCATTTTTAACATGTTAAATTGAATGGAGTTTATTGAAAAGCCGCGTGTGTGTCAAGCGGGAAGCTGCTTTCCATCCATGCGCGTTGCGTCCGACATTGACAGATTTACTGTTGTCTGTTACTCGTTAAGCGCTCTTTTATACCTTACCTGGGTTGAGCGGTTCAAGGTTCACAGTTCCCAGTTAGAGTGCCCGAACTGGTCTCTAACAATCGAACTAAGCGTCTATCGGGTCGAATTCCATGTTTAACCCAATGGGTGAAAGCGGCCAATCCAAACAATGGCCTATAACGTGTTGGATATTAGTGCGATACAACCTTTGAACCCTGCTTGTGAGGTCGACTTGTCCCGTCGTAGCTCGAAGAGCGAAGTCGGAAGCCCGAAGGGCGGAGCCCCAAACCTGGAACCGATCACTTTAGGTAGTATACAGTTGACAGTAATATGAGAAATTCGCATACGAAACGTCAAATGAAGCACGCTGTTACGTTGGGACGAATAATTGGAATGCTGGTATATCTGATCGATGCACCGCATCGACGCATTGTCAGAAGGAATTTGCGTTTGGCTTTTCCGGATTGGTCCCGGGATAAAATCAGACAGACATCCAAACGCGTTTTTCAAAATTTAGGTGCCACTTTCGTGGAGATCTGTCAGCTGGCGACCTATTCGAAACCGGATGTTATCGCGAGAGTGCGGGTTGTTGGTGCGGAACGCTGGCGGCGAGCGCTGGAAAGAAATCAGGGTTTAATTATTGTTTCGGCCCACTTGGGAAACTGGGAGGTCGGGATGCAATTCGCGGCCTGCTTCATGCAGAAGCCCACCCTTGGTGTTGCTAAAAAGATTCGGTTTCAACCGCTTAATCAATGGGTGCACAAACTGCGAACACGATTTGGCATTAACATTATCTATAAAAAAGGCGCGTTGCCGGATATGCGCAAAACCCTGCGAAACGATGGAATTGTTAGCTTGCTGGTTGATCAGAGCAAACGCAAAGAAGGTGTTGATGTCAATTTTTTTGGTTACAGAGTCCCTGCAACACCAGCCGCTGCTTTTCTGGGCATACGCTGCAAAAGTCCGATTTTGCCGATTTTTTGTATCAGGGAAGCCTGCGGGCAATTGACCATCTATGTCGATCAACCTCTTCACATCAAATGGTCCGGCGATCTGCGCTCCGATGTCCAGGCCAATACTCAGCTCATCACTGGTGCCGTGGAGCGCATGATTCGCAAATACCCCGATCAGTGGTTCTGGGTTCATCAACGCTGGAAGAAATATTATCCTCATTTGTATCCCGAGTATCAATTGAGGAGACAGCGACGCAAAGAGAGAGAAAAACGGCGCCAGCAAAGGATGGCGAGGCGAGATAAGTAAGAGGTTTCAATGAAATATGCATGTTATCCTCGATTTCAAAATATTCCTACTCTACAAGGAGATCGTTATGGCGATCAGTCAGGAGCTTTTAGATATTTTAGCCTGTCCGAAGTGCAAAGGCGACATATATCAAAATGACAGCAAAGATGGTCTGATTTGTGACAATTGTAAATTGTTGTATGAAATCCGGGATGATATTCCGATAATGCTTATCGATGAGGCCAAGCCGCTTGAGGGTTAGTTAAATGTTATTCGTTAATTGTTATTCGCTTACACCTGATGCGTAAGGCCATATTCACAAATAACTAATAACCAATAACAATTAACGAATCGCATGAGCTTACCTCAGGAACCGAAGCCGGGAAAACTGGTCATCGGGCTTTTAATGAAAGACAGGGCGCTTTTTGAACCATTGGCCGTTGAACTTACCTCCAAATACGGTTCTGCGGATATGATCAGCTCATGGATGGCCTTTGATTATACGGCGTATTACGAATCGGAATTAGGATCCCCGCTTTACCGGCGGTTGCTGGCATTTGAGAACCTGATCGATCAGCAGGATTTGGCGGTCATCAAATTAACCACTAACCGACTGGAGCAAGCCTATGCGCGAAATCGCAGGCGCAGGGTTAATATTGATCCCGGCTATTTGCTCTATGAGCGTTTTGTGCTGGCTTCCGGTAAAAATTTTTCCCATAGAATTTATATCGGCCAATGCATTTATGCAGATTTAACCCTGATTTATCGAAACGGCGCTTTTGAGACGTTACCGTGGACTTATCCTGATTATGCGGATAAACCCATACGGAGCTTTCTCGATCGGGTTCGCAAAAAGTATGCGGTTGATTTAAAGCAGACAAAAGGAGGTTTTCAGGTTTCAGGTGTCGGGACTCAGGCATAAAAGGTGTCAAATTCTGAAGCTTGACATCTGAAGCCTATAATTTGCGACATTAAATTATCAGCGTGCTTGCAGCCCTTCAGAGTCCGCTTTTTCTGTGCGTAGTCTCGAAAATAGCATCGTGTCTTAGTAGCTGAAATATTATAAGGAGATCCATACAAATCATGATCAAAAGCATGACCGGTTTTGCCACGGCTGAAAAGACCATACAGGAAATTACAGTATCTGCGGATATCCGTGCTTATAACAGCAAACATCTTGATGTGATGCTGCGCGTGCCTTCCGGTTATTTGTACTTGGAAGAAAAAATAAAGGCACGCATTGCCGAGCGCATCACCAGAGGCCGGATGGAAGTCAAAATTCAGATCAAAGATCAGTCCGAGGGGTCCGTTGCCTTTGAGATCGATCATATGCGGGCTAGGGCCATTCAGTCTGCTCTGACCGAGTTAAAAAAGAAGTTTGATCTGCAAAATGATATATCCCTGGAGCTTTTGATGAGTATTGGCGGTATTATTAAACAGGCTGAAACCGTGGCTGAAGCCGAATCCGTCTGGCCTGTAATTCAGGAATGTCTCACCGATATCCTGAGTAATCTTGAAGCCATGCAGAAAAAAGAAGGTGATTTCATTGCCGGCGATTTATTAAAACGTTTGGATTACCTCGACGATTGCATTGGAGAAATTGAAAACGATTCGGGTGATTTATTACATCACTATCAACAACGGTTAAAAGAGCGCCTAGCGGCCTTAACCCGGGAAATAGTGGAGATTGACCCCGGAAGGCTTGCCCAGGAAGCCGCCTTTCTTGCAGACAGAAGTGATATTTCAGAAGAGATCGTACGGGCCAAAAGCCATGTCCAGCAGTTTCGGCACATCATGGAATCAGAAGAACCTGGAGGTAGAAAACTCAATTTCCTGTTGCAGGAGCTTCACCGGGAATTTAATACCATGGGATCTAAAATAGGCCAAGCCGACACATCCCATAGGATCGTTGATGTCAAATCAGAACTTGAAAAGATCAGAGAGCAGATCCAAAATGTGGAATAACACTTAGCATAGTGCATGGGGCATCGAGCAAACGGCGCACCAAAAAGAGATCTGCCCCAAAACGCTATGCTCCTTGCTTTATGCGCTTGGCACATTGATTGGAGGTAGGATGGATCAGAATTTGTTAAATATAGGCTTTGGCAGTACCGTGGTTTCCGATCGCGTTGTTGCCATTGTGTCCCCGAATTCCGCTCCGATGAAGCGGCTCAAAGACGAAGCCCGGGAAGAGAAGCGTCTTATAGATGCCACCCACGGCCGCAGAACCCGTTCTATTGTCGTTATGGACAGCAACCACGTGGTGCTTTCCGCCATCCAGGCGGAAACCGTCTCTCAGCGTTATAATATGCAGAGAGAATCGCATAGAAGCGAATGAACGAACGGAATTTGGAAAAGATCCGGGGAGAAATGACATCCTGCGGTGAAAAAAAACCGGGCATTCTTTTTATAATTTCGGCACCATCCGGTGCGGGCAAATCAACCCTTTGCGATGCCGTCCTGGATCGTTTTCCGGATCTGGTTTATTCGGTTTCTTACACAACAAGATCGCCGCGCATCGGAGAAAAAAACGGCGTGGATTATCATTTTATCGTTAAAGACGAGTTCGAAAAAGGAATTGCGCGGCATCGTTGGGCCGAATGGGCAGAGGTGCACGACCATTATTACGGTACCTCCGCCGACTTTTTGAATGAAGAGTTGAGCGTCGGTCGGGATATTTTACTGGATATCGACATTCAAGGCACACGCCAGATTCTGCAGCGTTATCCAGACGGTGTTACCATCTTCATTATGCCACCGTCCCTGGAAACACTAAAATCCCGTCTACAATCCAGGGGTACCGACAGTCCTGAGGTAATCGCTGTTCGCTTGAAGAACGCCCGGGAAGAAATGGCTCAAAAAGATCTCTACCGCCATATAATAACCAATGATCGACTGACGGATGCGGTTGCGGAACTGATCGCCATTTTCGAGAATTATCGTTCGTGAAATCTGAAATATTATATGGTATCCATCCGGTATTTGAAATGCTGGCTGCCGGGCGGAGGCGTGTTTACAAAATTTATCTTGCTAAAGAAAAAAAATCCGGCCATCTTGCCCGCATAGCATCGATGGCAGAAACCAGAAGCATTTCAAAAAAAAGTATCAGCGCCGCGGATTTCAAAGCGCTTACTGGCACGATCGACCATCAGGGCGCAGCCGCAGTGGTAAGTCCGTATCCTCAAGTTACTGTCCAGGATATACTGCATATGGTGCAAGGTGAGGATCGAAAGCATTTTTTGCTGATGCTGGACAATATTCAGGATCCCCAGAATCTAGGGGCCATCATCAGGACGGCACTGTGTGTCGGCATTCATGGCGTCATTGTACCCAAAGACCGCAGCGCCCCTCCGACGCCTGCGGTTTCCAGAGCCTCTTCCGGAGCACTGGAGCACATCCGCCTGGTCCGGGTGACCAATCTGGTACAAACCATTAAACACTGCAGAAACAGCGGCCTTTGGGTCCTAGGTCTGCAGAAAGATGCGGCGCAATCAATTTATGCTTCAGATCTGAGCGGATCCATCGCCCTTGTACTTGGCGGGGAACAAAAGGGGATTCGCCGTCTGGTAAAAAAACATTGTGATTTTCTGGTTTCCATTCCTCAGCAGGGGGCATTTAATTCTCTCAATGCTTCTGTGGCTGCGGCGGTTGCCATGTATGAGGCGTTTCGGCAAAGAAATAGATATTAGGTATTGGGTATTAGATATTGGGGATTGGGTATTTGGATTCGGACAGTGAAAATTTTATGATAGATTACAAAAACTAATTCCCAATTAAGTCATACTAATAAATTATTGCCCAAAAAGCTTAACGCATATATTAAATCCATAAAGAAGGCACGAGAAGCAAATAAATCCATTGCACAAGCAAAATAAAATAACGAAATTTATCGAGTACCCAATACCAAATACCCAATACCAAATACCCAGTACCAAATACCGAGTCCCCAATACCCAGTACCCAATGTCCCAGATAGTGAAAAAATTATACAAGATCGTCATCGAGACGATTTTTCCGCCGAAATGCCTGGTCTGCAGAAGCTTCATTAAACCGCCGCCAGACGGTTATAATGGGTTTTCAGAAGGGACGGATCTGAGTCTAACCGTCCAAATCCAGATTGAACGATTGTTGCCGGTTGCACCTGCATCGGGGAACTGGTGGCGGTTGAATCTCCGCTGTGCAGTTGCTGCGGGTTGCCGTTTGAAAGCCGTCATGGGTTGGATCACCGCTGCGGCGATTGCAACGCATCGCCGAAAAAATTTAGAATCGCCCGCGCCCCTCTGGTATATGAGCAGGTATTTACGGAGGTTATCCATTGCTATAAGTATAAAGGCAAAATTCAGCTGGCCAGACCGCTCGGTGAACTTCTCTTGACGGCCTTCAGACTTTTTTGGGACAAAGACAGCATCGATGTTGTGGTGCCGGTGCCGCTTCATCTAAATAGGCTCAGGAAGCGGGGTTTCAATCAGGCCTATCTATTGATTCGAAACTGGCAAACCGTCGCCGGACAGTTGCCTTTTGACCTGAGCAATCTTCTGATTGAGCCGGATGTGCTAATCAGAACCGTTCCCACCACACCGCAATCGGGTCTTGGCCGCAGGCAACGGGCAGCAAATATAAAAAATGCCTTTGAGCTTGTAGATGAGGCTAAGATCATCGACAAGAGGATACTTCTGGTCGATGATGTTTACACAACCGGCGCAACCGTAGATGAATGTGCGCGTCTTTTGTTGAGCAATGGCGCAGCCCATGTCGATGTGCTCAGCCTGGCGCGGGCTGTCTAGTATGATGGTTCCCAAATAGCGCCGCATAGAATATGATTTTTCCATCTTGAGAGAGGTAACGGGATTCAAGATATCAGGTTTCAGTGTTCAGGTGTCAGGGACAACATCTTATAGGCCTTTTATGAAACGACACTAAACTGCGCTAGCCTCCACGGGCGATATAGGCGGGACATTATATCTCAAAAGGCCAAAGTTTCTTTTTCGGTTAGACTGGCCGCTTTTCAGCCCAACGGCTGGGCTGACACCCGACACCCGACACCTGAAACCATTTAAACGGGCCTCTTTTTAAAGACGGCATCAATAGAATTATATTATAGTCGTTGTGGCTCGGTGCCTTAGTGGCTAAACTATAAAAAAAGATCATACCGATGGATGTTTTATCTAGAATAGTAGCAGCTGAAAAGCTTGTAATCAGGCTGGACGAGGCTCGCGCGTCCGGGAAAAGAGTGGTTTTTACCAACGGATGCTTTGATATTATGCATGTCGGCCATGTCAGGTATCTGGCGGCGGCGAGAGCTGAAGGGGATCTGTTGGTGGTTGGTATGAACAGTGACACCTCGGTACGGTCGATAAAAGGGGATAAACGGCCAATTGTGCATCAGGATCACAGGGCCGAAGTGCTGGCGAGCCTTGATTGCGTGGATTTTGTGGTGCTTTTTGATTCACCGGACCCACTGGCGCTCATTCAGACGCTTAAACCGGATGTGCTGGTCAAAGGAGCCGACTGGATGGAGGAAAGTATTATCGGTGGTGAGTTTGTTAAATCAAACGGCGGCAGCGTGGTGCGAATTTCGCTGGTGCCGGAAGTTTCCACCAGCCAAATTATTGAAAAAATCCTGAAATTGCACCGGCAGGACTGATCAGATGATATTTAAGACTCAAAACGGCATATCTTCTTATCAGTTTAAGAATCTGGCCGCCTGCAGCGGAATCGATCATCGGATCTTTACTCGCAACTGCGGGCATAGCCAACCGCCTTTTGCAAGTTTGAATGTCGGCATGGGTATTGGTGATTCCCAAAAAAATGTTTCCGAAAACCGGGGTATCATCTCGCGCTTTATGGCAGCAGACCAGCTTGTTTTTGCCCGGCAGGTCCACGGTTGCGAGATTGCAGAGTTGAGCCGTGATAGTGAAGAAAAAGGCATAACCACCGCTGTCCGGGATTTCACCGCGGATGCCATGGTGACGGACATTTACGGGAGAAATCTAGTCATTCAAATTGCCGACTGTCAGGCGGTGCTGTTGTATGAGCCCTCCCGGCGGGTGATTGCCAACGTACATTGCGGTTGGCGGGGGAGTGTTCAAAATATTATCGGCCGCACCGTTGCGGCCATGGAACGGCATTTCGGCTGCCGCCCCGGCCGTATACTGGCCGGTATCGGTCCTTCTCTGGGGCCTTGTTGTGCTGAGTTCATCAACTACAGCAAGGAGATTCCCATGAAATTTTGGCAATACAAGGGCTTAAACCAGCATTTTGATTTTTGGTCTATAACTAAGGACCAATTGAAGGAGGCCGGAGTAGCAGAAATTAACATTGAGTGCAGTGGGATCTGTACCCGTTGTCATACGGATGACTTTTTTTCATATCGCGCCGAAAGGACAACCGGCAGATTTGCCGCGGTTATCGGGCTCACTGAAATGCCATAGCCGGTGCCCATTGGTAGCTTTATTTTTAAAACCACGAAATACACGAAACACCCGAAATATTTGTAGAAAAGAAATTGAAGGATTGCATGATTCAACAACCGGCCAAAGTGCTATGGAACAGAAAGCTAAGTAAGGCTTATTATAAAATTGGTCTGACGTGCTCGGATCATTATACTTCGGCTAAACCGGGGCAGTTTGTGATGCTGGGCTTAACCGGGCGGCGGGATCCCCTGCTGCGTCGCCCATTTTCAATCCACAATTTACTGATCTCCAACGGCCTCACCCATGGCTTTGAGCTATTATATAAAGTGATCGGGACTGCCACTGCATCACTGGCAGAGCGCAAGCCCGGAGACATTGTTGATATTCTCGGACCGCTGGGGTCCGGTTTTCTTGTTCCCACCCGGGCTAAACGTGTTTTCGTGGTGGCCGGCGGAGTTGGCGTGGCACCTCTCGTGTTTCTGGTGTCCGACCTTCACCGTAAGAACGCCGATCTTTCGAACTATCAGGTATTTATCGGCGGCCGCACCAAAGAGGACCTGTTATGCAGCAATGATTTTTTGGATCTTGGAGTTTCGGTACTCACCACCACGGATGACGGCAGTGCCGGAGATCAATGTCTGGTCACCCATCCTCTCGAAAAGGCCTTGGGTCACGCGGCAGCGGATGTCGTCGTCGCCTGTGGACCTATGGATATGCTGGTGTGCGTGGTCGGAATCGCTGAAAAACACAAGGTGCCCTGCCAGGTTTCCATTGAAACCATGATGGCCTGTGGTATGGGTGCATGTCTGGGGTGTGCAGTTGAGTCCCGCCTCGAAACGGAGCACTTCTTACATGCCTGTATGGATGGACCGGTTTTTCCTGCCGACGTGTTGAAATTTTAAGTTAAGTTCATTGAAAATTATGAATTTTGCATTGACTTGCACCCAATCCTTTGTTAGGTTCTGAACCTTTAAATCGATTTGGTTTCAAGCCCTGTTTGGCGGGAAAAGGGTGCCATTCCCATGAAAAAAGAAACCAGACGTACGTTCAGAGAGTTGGCCTATTACAGCAGTCTTGGCCTTTCCGTCTCACTTGCTATTTTCATCGGCCTTGCTATCGGGGTCGTGCTGGACCGCAAGTTTGGCACATCACCGTGGTTTACACTGGTTTTTTTAGGATTCGGTATTGCCGCGGGTTTCAGAAACATCGCGCTTGTCATAAAAAGAGCGCGGAAATTATAAGAGACGATCGGACATCAACCAGTTGGAAATTCAACAGCGGCTACTGATATTTGTCACCCGAACAAACTGGATTCTGTTTGTTGCCGCCAGCATTATCGGATTCCTTCTTTTGCCCGCGAATTATGCTAGGGGTGTTCTCTTTGGCGGTTTGCTCGTCACGGTGAATTTCCATTTGCTGGCCCGGACGCTGAGATCAGCCCTGACCCCGCCGCATCTGTCCTCCCATAGTGTTGTTATCGCGAAATATTTCCTACGTTTTATCGGCAGCGGATTCATTATTTTTGTCCTAATTGCTGGACACATTGTGCATCCTGTGGGACTAATCATCGGACTTTCCGTGGTGGTTTTCAGCATAATGCTCGCGACCCTGCGCGAATTTACGAAACTAATTTTCAAGGAGGCGGTTTAAGGATGGAACATCCCTATCTGTTTTTAGTCAAGCTGTTTGAGTTAATCGGATTGGGGCATTTTGCGCACGCATATCCCCATGTCATTTACTCCTGGTTTGTTATCCTTTTGCTCATCGGATTTGCGACACTGGCGACCCGCAAAATAGAAATGATTCCCACCAAAGCCCAAAATTTCTTTGAACTTGTTATTTCAGGGATGGAAGAATTCATGGTCGATATAACCGGCGAGGAAGGCCGCTGGTTCTTTCCGGTTATCGCGACCATTTTTATTTACATCGCGGCCTGTAATTTATTAGGACTGGTGCCCGGATTTTTCCCCCCCACTGCCAGTATTAACACTACCGCAGCCTGCGCACTCCCGGTGGTGGTGTTTACCCACGTGATCGGTGTGAAATATCATGGGATTAAATATGTCAAACATTTTCTCGGGCCCGTATGGTGGCTGATTCCGATCATCCTGCCGATCGAGATCATCGGCCACCTGGCAAGAATTTTATCCCTTTCCTTCAGGCTTTTCGGTAACATTACCGGTCATGAGCTGGTATTGATGATATTGTTCATGCTGGCCGGCGCCTTCTTTGCACCGCTGCCGATTATGGCGATGGGCATCTTTGTGGCCTTTGTCCAGGCCTTTGTATTTTTCTTGCTATCAATCATGTATTTCAGTGGTGCTATGGAAGAGGCGCACTAGGCGTTTAGTCCATAAATCTTCAATCGTCAATATTCATTATTCAATGTCTTTAATGGGTAACCGGAAGAAGCCCAATAACATATTAACTCAAAGGAGGTAAATTCATCAATGGAAACAAAAGCATTAGAATTTTTCATCGCGTGTGTGACAGCAGCTGGATTCGGAATTGCGATTGCGGCCTTTGGCTGCGGTATCGCACAGGGTCTTGGACTGCGCTCGGCAGTCGAAGGTATCGCCCGAAACCCCGAATCATCCGGTAAAGTTACCGTGACCATGCTGATCGGACTCGCCCTGATCGAGTCGCTGTGTATTTACGCGCTCGTCGTTGCTTTGATCCTCATTTTTGCGCATCCCCAGGCAACCTCGATTGCCGCCCTGTTTGCTAAATAAAAGCAGGAGATGCGTCAACCCACTTAAAGAGGCTGTGTCCGCGAGGCGGGCACAGCCTTTTTTATTGACTATTGACTATTGAAAATTGAATATTTAATGAATCGCTATGCTCTGTCTTTTTAAATCGACAGCATTCCACAAATATTCAATATTCAATCGACAATATTCAATCATTTCCATGGTCACTTTTTATCACCCCAGAATTTTCGCCAGATATTGTCCAGTATAGGAATTGCTGATGGCCGTAATCTCTTCGGGGCTTCCGCAGCCGATGACATAACCACCCTCGTCACCCCCTTCAGGGCCAAGATCGATGATGTGATCGGCTGTCTTGATGACATCCATGTTGTGCTCGATGACGATGACTGTATTACCTGTTTCCACCAGTTGATTGAGTACTTCAAGCAGTTTACGGATATCATCGACATGCAGTCCGGTGGTCGGTTCATCAAGAAGGTAAATGGTTTTACCGCTTCCTTTTTTGCTGAGTTCACGTGAAAGCTTCACTCGCTGGGCTTCACCGCCTGACAATGTGGTCGCCGGCTGACCGACTTGAATATACCCCAATCCGACATCAACCAGGGTTTGCAAAGTTGTCCTGATTTTTGCGATTCGCGAGAAAAAGCTTGTTGCCTGGTTTACGGTCATCTCAAGAATTTCCTTGATGTTTTTGCCTTTGTATCGAATCTCGAGGGTTTCGCGATTATAGCGATTGCCTTGGCAAACATCGCAGACCACGTAAACATCAGGTAAAAAATGCATTTCGATTTTGATGATGCCGTCGCCTTGGCAGGCTTCACAGCGACCACCCTTGACATTGAAACTGAAACGACCGGGCTTATAGCCCCGCATACGAGCCTCCGGCGTGCGGGAGAAAAGCTCTCTGATATTAGAAAACAGACCGGTATAAGTTCCGGGATTGGATCGTGGTGTTCTGCCGATCGGAGACTGGTCGATATTGATGACCTTGTCGATGTGTTCGATACCCAAAACACAACTGTGGGCTCCGGCCGGGGTTCTGGTATGGCGAAGTTCTTGAACCAGCGCCGGATACAGTGTTTCCAAGACAAGGGTGGATTTTCCCGATCCGGATACGCCGGTTACGCAGATAAAGCAGCCTAAAGGAAAGGTAACGCTGATATTTTTTAAATTGTTATGGACGGCACCTTCCACAATGAGTTGCGGTGTGTGATTGGCACGCCGGACGGCCGGGATCGAGATCGACTTGCGGCCAGACAGATACTGACCCGTCAGGGAAGATTCATGGTCCAGCAGTTTTTCGGGCGTGCCGGCGAAAACGACGCGGCCACCATTCACCCCCGCTCCGGGTCCCATGTCCACAACGTAATCAGCGCTGCGAATGGTGTCTTCATCGTGTTCAACCACCAGAACCGTATTGCCGAGGTCGCGCATTTTAATCAGCGTTTGCAACAGTCTCTGATTGTCTTTTTGATGAAGACCGATGCTGGGTTCGTCGAGCACGTAAAGCACCCCTGTTAATTTGGAACCAATCTGAGTTGCCAGGCGAATACGCTGGCTTTCGCCGCCGGACAGCGATTGTGCGGATCGATCCAGTGTAAGGTAAGAAAGACCGACGCTTTGCAGAAAACCAAGCCGTTCAACGGTTTCCCTGACGATCCTGCGGGCAATGATCTGCTGTTTGCCATCCAATCTCAGGTCTAAAAAAAAATCCCGGACTTTGGCCACTGATAACGCTGTAAGTTCGGATATATTCAGGTTGCCTATTTTTACAGATCGACTGGCGGGGTTTAATTTTGTGCCGTTGCATTCCGAGCAGGGACGAAAGTTCATGTATTGCTTAATCTCCTGCCGGATATAGTTGGAATCTGTTTCCCGATAGCGGCGCTCCAGATTCGGGATGACGCCTTCAAACGGTTTTTGATAAGTATATCGACGATGGTTGCGCTCAGCATAGAAGTTAATCAATTCAGCCCCTGATCCGTAGAGGATGACTCGTTTAAATGTTTCCGCAAGCTCTTCAAACGGCGTATAAATATCGGTACCGTAGTGTTTGGTGAGGGCATCGAGAAACTCGATAAAATGCATGCTGTTTCTTTTGGCCCAGACACTGACAGCACCCTCGCGTAAAGAGAGTTTCGGGTTCGGAACAATCAGCTCCGGCGCAAGCTCGGTGGTTGTTCCCAGGCCATCGCAGTTTCTACATGCGCCCTGGGGAGAGTTGAAAGAGAAACTGGCCGGTGTAAATTCCGGATAACTGATACCGCACTCCATACAGGCGGATTTTTCGCTGAATAGAATTGTTTTCTTGGTTGGAATGTGGACCGAGGCAATCCCGCCCGATTGGGCCAGTGCCAGTTCCAGTGAATCTGCAAGCCGTTTTCGAATGGTTGTCTTTACGATGAGACGGTCCACCACAACATCGATGTCATGTTTTTTGGTCTTAATGAGTTTGCCGATCTCTTCAATCTCAAATATCTCACCATCCACGCGGACCCGGGCGAATCCTTCTTTCTTCAGTTTTCCAAAAAGCTTCTCATGGCTTCCTTTCTGAGCGCTGATCAGGGGCGCCAGGATTATCACCCGGGTATCCTCGGGCAGGGACATGACACTATCTACGATTTGATCGATGGATTGTGACGTAATGGGTCGGCCGCAGCGGTAACAATGCGGGGTGCCGACCCTGGCAAGAAGCAGGCGCAGGTAGTCATATATTTCAGTTACCGTACCGACCGTGGAGCGCGGGTTGTGGCTGGATGTTTTTTGCTCAATTGCAATAGCGGGCGAAAGACCCTCGATCAGGTCTACATCGGGCTTGTCCATCCGTTCCAGAAATTGTCGGGCATAGGTGGACAGGGATTCCACATACCGGCGTTGACCCTCGGCATAAAGGGTGTCAAACGCAAGGGTGGATTTGCCTGATCCGGACAAACCGGTGATGACCACCAGTTTATTGCGCGGTAGTTTTACATTTATATTTTTCAGGTTGTGCTGTCGGGCGCCCTGTATGATAATTTTTTCGGAACTCATATCTTCTTCTTTTACAGGGTTCGAAAAATTATTTCAAACAGAATTCGTGTAAACACCTGATGCGACTGAAGTTTAATTGGTTGAAATGTCAGGAGCATTTTTTTTACTATTTATTTAAAAATTAAAGAGAATGGAAGAAAATCCAAGTTTTTGTAAGATGCTCTGATTGTTAACAACTATCGTGAATTGGTGGATCTGCTTAAAATGCTTAAAAAAATCTTCCGATATAAAAAGTTTGTATTTAAGCATAGTTGTCTGCGGACCATGAAAAATTTATGTGATAACAAGTAGATATAGATTGTTCAAAAAGCTTTTGGTCTGATGCTCAAAATCGGGTTTTTCAGGTTTGACACTTTTCGCGGGATACTTTAAACAAGCACATGTTCTCATCTGGTGCGTGCACCATCTAACGTAAACCTTCCCAGCACTTTAACTGCAATTTTTTTTTGCCGATTGGTCACTTTAATTCGACCTGTTAATATTATCTTCGTATTGATAGAAGATTAGAAATACTACATTATATGGAAACTGTCTGGAAAAGAGTAAAATCTGACATTAAGCAACGCGTTCCCTCTCACAGTTTTAATATGTGGATTGAGCCGTTAAAGGTAACTGAAATCGGTGAAAACGGCTGGATTTTCTCCTGTCCGAATTTCTTTTCCAAGAAGCGGGTCGAGGGCTTGTACGGAGCCATGATAAAAAAAGCCCTGCAGCACGCCCTGGGGCGGGATTGTCAGATATCATTTAATATTTCAACCAAAAACGGCCAACCGGAGAATAAAGCCCACAATCATTTGCAGTTGCTGCTACCAAACGAAAATTTGCGTCCGCAGAACGGGCGTCTATTTCGAGAGGAGTTTACCTTCGACAGCTTTGTTGTCGGCGGTAACAATGATTTTGCCTATTCAGCATCGCTTGCAATGGCTTCGCGTAAAGAATCCCAGCGCAATGGGTTATTTTTGCTATCCAAGACCGGCATGGGAAAAAGCCACCTCTCCCAGGCGATCGGCAACCATATTTTAGCCATCAACCCCAAAGATCGGGTTTACTATATCACCGCCGAAGATTTTAGCAATGAAATGGTTCAAGCTTTTCGGCATGATGCCATAAACAAATTCAAGGCCAAGTACCGCAGCCAATGCGATGTACTGCTTCTGGAAGATGTTCATTACCTCAGTGGAAAGGAGCGAACCCAGATAGAACTCGCATTGACACTTGATACGCTTTTTGAATCCGGCAAGCGAATCATTTTTTCCAGCTGCTATCTGCCGGCCGATATTCCCAAGCTCCATGACAAATTGAGATCACGTTTGTCATGTGGACTTATATCAACCATAGATCCGCCCAGTTTTAGAACCAGGTTGAGGATCCTGCAGAAAAAAGCGAGGCTTAACAGTTATCTTTTTCCTGAAAACATCCTACATTATTTAGCCGGAGAACTTACCGATGATGTCCGCCAGCTTGAAAGCGGACTCAACGGGGTTGCTGCCAAATCATCGCTTCTGGGAATGCCCATCAATCTCAACCTGGCTGAAAGTGTCGTGAAAAACATTGTTTGTCAACGCAAACGAATCACCATCGAAGCGATCAAGAAACTTGTGTGCAAATATTATGATGTTTCCATCGAAGATGTTATGTCGCGTTCCCGGAAACAAAATTTTGTCAGACCCAGACAAATGGCCATTTATTTGGCACGTAGCTATACGGATGCCCCATTGCAGAGCATCGGGAAATCATTTAACCGCTATCATGCCACCGCCCTGCATTCCATTAATTGTATCGAGCGAGGATTGAAGCAAAACAACTCGATAAAAGAGCAGGTTGGATTTTTTTGTCAAAAGTTGGACTCCGGAAAATTCTAGGAATGAAGAGTTACGATTGTCGAATGACGATTTGTGGAAGTCGCTTCGCTCCATCATTTGATACTACATAAAATCGACAGAATTCCTTAATTCGTCATTCGTCCTTCGTCAATCGAAATTCGTCATTCCCTATATTTCCAATAACCCAAGCATTTCCTTATGGATGAGCCCGTTGGTGGCCAGAATTTCTGCATGCTCCACCGTGTACGGCTCGTCCGAAAACGTCGTTATCTTCCCACCGGCTTCGGCAACCATCAGAGCGCCGGCGGCAGAATCCCATGGTTTAAGGCCTTGTTCCCAGAATCCTTCGAAGCGACCGCAGGCTACATAGCACAGGTCAAGAGCCGCGGAACCGAGCCTGCGTAGTGCCTGCGAGGATTTTAGGAAATTTCCGTAGCGGACCATCACCGAGTCAAAGATCTCTTGAACATTGTAAGGAAATCCCGTAACCAGCAAACTATCCGAGATTGTCCGGGTCGCAGATACCTGAATCGGCTCGCCGTTCAGTTGAGCACCCTGTCCGCTGACAGCTGAGTAAAGCTCATCGTTAACAGGGTCTAAAATGATACCGAGAACAATGGTGTCTCGAACAGCCAGGGCAATGGATATAGAAAAAATCGGAATCTGATGAGCAAAATTTACCGTACCGTCCAATGGGTCAACGATCCATTTATATTCGGATGCGCCTGGGATCAAACCACATTCTTCGCCCAGAACGGCATGATCCGGAAATTCGGCATGAATGGTGGATACGATCATTTCTTCAGATTCGGTATCGGCTTCGGTAACGATTTCGGCAGCAGCCTTTTTTCGGATCCGGGATATGCTGCCGAATCGTGATCGCAGTATTTTGGCGCTATTGCGGGCTGCTTTTATTGCCGTTTGCTTAAAAGGTTCGAGATCCATAGTGGGAGACCTTTCTCTGTAAATAGGTTGGCATGTTTCAGGGTTCAACGTTCTGGGTTAAAAAAAACCGGACAGCTCGTATAAATCCGTTTCACTCAATGGGGTATGACGGGAATGCCGGATTTTGATTCATATTGTAAGCAGTATCTATCAATTGTAACCTTTGAACCCCTGGCCCAGACCTGGCATGTCAAGATGTGGTGATGGAAAGCCAAGTCATTAGAATGTGAAAACAATTTCTAAGCCACATGCCATCGCGCCAGGGCGGGCTTGAACCCCTGAACGGTTATGCAATTTCAATGATCCTTTCCATTTCATCAATCAGGGGCAACAGCGTCGCTTTCGAGCGGGCCGATATGGCGATACCCCTGAGTTTTCGGCTGAGACGGGTGGTGGTCTGCGGACTGACACGATCGATTTTGTTCAACACCCGGACGGTGGCCTTGTTTTGCAAATTAAGGTCGGCCAGAATTTTTTCAACGGATTTAATCTGTTCTTCATGCCGCGGATTGCTTATATCAATAATATGCAACAACAAATCGGCATCTTCAAGTTCTTCCAGGGTCGCACGAAAAGCCACCATAAGATCGTTGGGCAAATCTTTTATAAATCCGACAGTGTCGGTGATAATTACTTCAATGTCTCTTGGAAACCGCAACCGCCGGCTGGAGGGATCCAGCGTGGCAAAAAGCCGGCTTTCGGCCGCCACGCTGCTTTTGGTCAGGGTATTGAGCAAAGTTGATTTGCCCGCATTGGTATATCCAACGATGGAAATAACTCGAAGGCCTTTTTTGTAACGTTTGGCCTTTTGCTGTTGTCTATGTTTCATGACCGAGAATAGTTCTTTTTCCAATCCCGCAATTCTCGTGCGGGCTCTTCGCCGATTGATTTCCAACTTCGTCTCGCCAGGACCGCGTCCGCCGATACCACCGGTCAAGCGTGACATGGCTGTGTTTTTCGCCACGAGACGGGGCAGCAAATACTTTAGCTGGGCCAGCTCAACCTGCAGCTTTCCTTCCCGGGTTTGGGCACGCTGGGCAAAGATGTCTAGTATCAATTGAGTGCGATCAATTACTTTTAATTCTATCTGGTCCGTTATCGATCTTATCTGGGAAGGGTTTAACTCCTGGTCAAAAATAATTACCGTTGCAGCCTCCTGGAGTGCTAAAATGGCCAAATCCTGAAGTTTACCGGGTCCAATCAATAGAGGGGTATCCGACTTCTTGCGCTGCTGCGTGACGCTTCCGACCACACCCAAACCACTGGATATGGCAAGATCTCGAAGCTCTGCCAATGATTCTTTGGCCTGGCGTTTTGTTCCGGACGAAGCACTGACCAACAGGACCCTTTCAATGTTCGAAGCGGCCTCATGCCCGGAGCTGACTCGCGCAAGCTCGTCTTCAAGTGCTTGAATGAGCGCCAGGCAGTCGATGTCCAGATTGCCCGGATTCAGGGGCGGCAAAAGCTGATAGGGATTTTTCCGGAATTTTTTGGGCATGATATGGGCCACATGAATTTTCTGTGGCAGCCCTTCAGAATCGCTTGAGATGACCGCCATCATATCAAGCCTCAACAATGCCAGATCGGTAAGGTCATCTTCGGAAAGGGTTTCTGGGGTCAGATGGGTGTGGATACATCGCAGGCCTTTTAAACGACCGGGGGCGGCGCGATACTCGCCGGTATGAGGAATAACGATTTTTTTGTTATCCCCGACGATAACAAAGCAAACTTTACCGCGGCGGTTTACCAGAATACCGATCTGACGACGAATCTCCCGGGAAAGCCGGCAAACTTCAAGGGAAAGTAAAAATTCCGGTGGGATGCGACGACGATAAAACTTCTCAAGCCTTTTGATTTGGTTCGCCTTTAGACCGGCGGTATTTCCGTAAGTTTTTTTCAAGAAGGAGAACTTAGGGTTCTGTTTGTGTTTTCAGCTTCCGGTCATCACTTTTTCAGAGGCCGGATTTTCAAACCGAGTGTAGGAATTTAAAAAGGTTAAAAACACATCTCCCGTAGGGCCATTGCGCTGTTTGGACAGCAGGATTTCGGCGACCCCCCTGTTCGGGTTATCTTCCTCTTTATTGTATACTTCATCCCTATATATGAAGGCAACCACGTCCGCATCCTGTTCCAAGGCCCCAGATTCTCTCAAATCAGAAAGTCGGGGTCTTTTGTCGGTGCGCTGTTCGAGCATCCGGTTGAGCTGTGACAGCGCTAATACCGGCAGTTGCAGCTCCTTGGCAAGGGCTTTTAAGGCCCGGGATATCTCTGAAATTTCAAGATCTCTCCGTTCGGCACTGGCGCGACCCTGCATCAGCTGCAAATAATCTATGATGATCAGGCCGAGGTTTTTATCCATTTTGAGCCGCCGGGCTTTGGCGCGTATTTCCATGGCCGACATACTTGGAGAATCGTCGATATAGATGGGGGATGCTGATAATATATCAGCGGCGTCGGTTAACCGATGCCAATCCTCCATACTGAAAAACCCGCCTCTTAAACGGGAAGAGTCGATGCGGGCTTCTGCACATAGCATACGCATCGAAAGCTGTTCTTTGGACATTTCCAAAGAAAAAACGGCTACCGGTATATTCGCTTCTACGGCTGCGTTTCGGGCTATGTTCAGTGCCAGTGCGGTTTTGCCCATGCTGGGCCGAGCGGCGAGAATAATGAGGTCAGAGTTTTGTAGCCCTGAGGTCAGATTGTCCAAATGACTGAAACCCGTAGGAATTCCGGTTACCAAGCTCCGATTGCCCTGCTTTTCCTCCAGGGTCTCAATATTGCCGAGAATGATTTTGCTCAGGGGGTAAAAGGCTTGTCGGGCTTTTTTTTCGGAGATTTCGAAAATGGCCGTTTCCGCATAGTCAATGACATCGTCGGTGTTTCCTCTGTCTTCAAGACATCGTTTCACAATAGCATTGGACTTTTCGATCAGTCGCCGCAACGAAGCTTTGTCACGGACAATTCTGGCGTAATGCTCTGCATTGACCGCCAGGGGAACCGTATCGACGAGCCTGGCAAGATAGCTGGCGCCACCGATCTCTTCTAGATGCCCCCTTTCCTTTAGCTTATTGGCAAGGGTGACCAGGTCTACCGGCTCTGCTTTGTCAAACAACTCAATAATGGCAGCATAGATTTTTTGGTGGGCAGTGCGGTAGAAATCTTGGGGGGCGAGTAGTTCAATAACATCAAGCAGGGTATTATTATCAATCAGGATTGCACTAATGATGGATTCCTCCGCTTCGATGTTTTGCGGTGGAAGCGAGTACTGTGCGAGATCTTTTTGCTGTGTCGTTTGGCGTACAGGCATGTGAAGTACTTAAAGGTCGGTGGTTTCGATTGAAAGAAATAGTCCAGCCACTAAGGCACTAAGCCACAAATGTTATATTATAATTCTGTTAAAGCCGTTTTCAATAAGAGGCACGTCAAAATTGATAAGAAAGCCATGATGCTTCCCAGTTAGCCTTAAATGACCAAGTATTTGTGCTTCCCAGACAGGATTCATCTTTTCGTGCCCTCGGGTCTTAGTGGCTGAACTTTAAAGAAATTCCGAAATGCCGATTTACTCAGGTATAATTTCTACAGTTATTTCGGGTTCGACTTCATTGTATACCCGAATTGGGACCTTGAAACTGCCAACTGTTTTAAGCGGTTCCTTGAGAAGAATCATTCTTTTTTCAACCACAACATCCTGCGCAGCCAGGGCGTCGATGATATCTCTGACCGTAACCGATCCGTAAAGACGGTCTTCCTCGCTGACCTTGGCGGATACTTGGCAGACGACATCTTCAAGTTTTTGGGCCATTTCTTCTGCCAGTTTACGTTCTTTGGCAATCTGGATTTCAAATTTCGCCCGCTCGTTCTCCATTTTTCGACGATTTTGCGGGGTGGCTAAAACGGCCTTTTCCTGGGGAAGCAGGTAATTGCGAGCGTAGCCGTTAGCTACCTTAACCTCGCTGCCGATAATGCCCAGGGAGCTAATTGTTTCTTTTAAAATTACTTTCATCATCAGAACCTCCGCAATGTGATTGAAGATTTAAGATTTAAGATTGATGCTTTCGTAAAAAGTCCGAAAATTGCCAATTTACAAATTTCACAATTAACAATTTAAATAGGTATGGGATCAACATTTGAGAATTTTGACTTTTTACGAGACTGTCAAGATTGAATATCTTTGGTATCCAGTCTGAAACTAAAATTCGATGGAATAGATTGTATATTCATTCTTCAGTATTCAATAATGCTAACCCGTTTGTTTGCCTAATTTTCGAAAATTAAACCACATGTCAAAAAAACCTAGCCCGATCACAGCCAGCAATACCAATTGCTGAATGGCAATAAGTGTGTATAGAAAAATTCGAATAACCCGTGGAAATTGCTTTTTATTAAAATAAAACGATACAATTGCAATGCCCTGGAAAAAATATACGGACATTAGAATTAGCAGACCGTTTAAACCGATGATTTTGATAGATGGGTTGGGTAAGAACAATGCCAAGCCGCAGCCGATAACACCCCATACCAGATATTCAGGAGCCTGCCACAGGTTCAAAGGTCCAAAATCCGGATAAAAAAGTGAGCGGCGTATCAGGACCGGTTTCGCTAGCAGAATGCTGGTCCAGGCAACAAACAGGGTCGAAACAGACACCAGAGCAGGTATGATTTTCACCAAATAATCATGGATTTTATCCAGTGAGTTGGATATTATCTGGATACTTTCATCCGACATCCCCATATTCCGGTATAATACCATTGTAAGTTCCAGATTTTTCGCAACGTATTTGGATACAATGGTGTAAAGATCCTCGCCGGACAGTGTGCTGAAAATTAAAAGGCCAGCCAAACCTGAAAGCAATACACTGCCGCAGGCATAAAGTATTGTTTTTTCGATCGAAAGATTTAATTCGATCACCTCGCCTAAAATAAATCCGATCAAAAAAAGCCCGGCAAAGAACAAAACATCAAGAGATACATCACCGATCAGTACAACCATAATCAGACTTGAGATTACGGGTATAATTGCACCTGTATTTCTACCCAATTTTAAACGGTAGAAGAGAATGGGCAAGGGAATAAACAGGGCTCCCACAAACCCGATAATCGGAATAAAAACCGAAATGAAAAATATCAGGCTTGTGATTAAAACACCATTGACGATATCCTTTGTCATTTCCCTGACTGTGGAGATGAGAGGTTAAAGGAATTCTAATACGTTGCCAGCCGGCTGAAACTCTTAACGCAGATCAACGGAACCTACATAAGGCAGAAAGGCAATCGTTCGGGCCCTTTTGATCTCGTGGGTGAGGGTTCGCTGATGCTTTGCGCAACACCCGGACAATCTTCGGGGAATGATTTTGCCGCGCTCCGTGATAAAATATCTCAGAGATTTAGGATCCTTGTAATTAATTTCAAGGCTGGTATCCGCGCAGAAACGGCATACCTTCCGGCGATGATATACTCTTCTTTTTCTTTTCTGATTGCTATCTCTTCTACCGTATCTTGAAGGAGCGACCATTTTTTATGCCTCCTCTATGGTTGACGATGGGGTTTTCTCTGCTTTAGAGTCTTCAGTCTCGGAGGAGGGCACATCTTCATCAGTTTTGGCTATTTCTTCTGCGGGCGCTAATTCTTTTTCCTGATCTTCCTCCGTAGCGGCCGCCTCCGCTGCTGTTTTTTCCTCTTTAATTTTTTCAAGGTCGACATCCTCGTTCAACAAAACGGTCATGTACTTAAGCGCACGATCGTCTATTCGGAAAAAACGTTCGATTTCATTGACCAGCGGTGCCAAACCGCAATAATCAAATCGCAGGTAATAACCGCGTCCCTTTTTCTTGATGTTATAGGCAAGTTTTCTTTCTCCCCAATCGTCTGCAAGGACCAGGAACCCATCCATCTGGGTGATCAGTTCTTCGATCCTGCCAATTAATGGCTCACGTTGCTCCTGGGATAGGTCGGGATCAATTATTACAAATGTTTCGTACCTTCGCATTCATCCTCCTTTCGGCTGTTAAAGCCCCGGTTTCGTCCGGAGCAAGGATTGGATATCTTTTATAGATAATTATTAAAAAACGAATTCTATAGCATTTTAAGAGATGGCCTGTCAAGGCGATTGTCATAAAGGGCTATAGCTCAAAAACATCAGACAGTTGCAAACAGGGCATGACCATTACAAATGCCCGCGGAGACTATACCTCGTACGAATCCGGAGGAAGCGTAACCACAAAGCACGTATTCTCGCGAAAAAAAAGGCCAGCTTTTGAAATTACAAGCCAACCCCGATATTTGCGTTCCATCCGTTAAAGGCAAAACTGGTTCGAGTGAAAACATGGGAAGCCGATGTTGCTGACTGATAACTGTTAAGACACTCGGCTTATATTGTCAAGGATTATTATTGAAAAAGATAGTCTTGACACAATCATGCAATTGATGTATCGAAATCTTTACAACATATTGGAATTATAGTTTTTATTATTTTTTTGGTTACAGGCCAAGTTGCCAGTCTGGCGATCCTGCCAGCTTGCACGGTCTGATGAATTCTGTTGCCACCGGGGGTTAGGACCATATGATTTCTAATAATCAAAAAACAGCATTGCCTGAATTAGACATTAAAAAGTCGGCAGACCAGTTAGAATCATCCGGGACAGTAATTGCGAATGATACAAGAATCAAGGGTACGATTACCTGCCGGGAACAAATTCTGGTTGCGGGTATCGTAGAAGGAGATATTGATTGCGGTGGAATCGTCTGGATTGCTAAGAAAGGGAAAGTTTACGCCAATGTCTATGCCCGTAAGGTCATCGTTGAAGGTGAAATCAATGGCAACATCGAATCGGCAGAGTATGTTGAACTCAAATCCGAAGGGCGATTGATTGGCAATCTCAAAGCATCTAAAATCAGGATAGCTCCCGGCTGTTATTTTGATGGTGAAGTCACAATGCAAAGATGACCGCCGGCAGATGAAAAAACCTCAAATCCAGATATTGATTAATTTTGTGAGCAGCATCCATTGCTTGTAGCCTCTGAACCCCTGGCCCAAATCGGCATGACATGATGTGCTGATGGAAAGCCAAGTCCATAGAACTCGAAAACGATTTCAATGCCCCGTCGTGTCGCGCTCTCCGAGGCGTAGGCTGCTAGCCCGCTTCCTTTCCATAGGCTTACAGGCTGAAGGGGAGGCCAGGCGGGCTTGAACCTGGAACCGCTCAGTTTAGGTGGAAATATCGCTTTGGGAGGGAATTATCCAAGTTAATTCTATAGCCGATGGCGGGTGAAGCGAACTAGGTTCCCTTCCAGTATCGGATCGGACCCACGTCAATATGGACAAATCTCTGATGAGGATAATATCCGACCCCGCCTCTCTTCAATTTATAGGCCGTCCGTCGCAACACCGAAGTTCGGCATCCGGGCAGACGAATATCGACGGCTTTTCCCTGGATGTGATAGCTGTTCTTTGCAGCGCCTTTGCCGCGCTTCCGCAGCTTGGCATTGGTTTCAGGACTGCGGTATCCGGAAATTACGTGAAAAGGCTTTTCAGGTTTGAGTTTTATTGAAATCACAGAAAGCAGATCCAGCAGATGCTTGTCAATCTGTTTGATGTCTTGTGCTCGAAAATCCCTCATAATGTGATTAATATTTTTCAAAGCATCGGTGACATATGTCCCTTCGCACCAGTAAACCCCACTAAAACTGTCTTTCGTATGAGGATTGTACAGCGATAAGGACCTTTTCGTTGTTGTAAGTTCTTCAATGGCAGCAAAGACAGGCTGCGAGGACAAGCCCGAAATCCCTGCGAATAGCATGAAGCCTATGAAATTTCGTCTGCTCAATCCCGCCTTTGGTGACTTTAAAGGCATATTGAGGGTGGACATTTTTATATTCCCTGAAAGCTTTATTCTTTTTTGTTGGTTATAAATAGACAAGATCCTCAGAAAAAAAGAGAAGGAAAAAACAAGTGCTAACCATTATTATAACCATATGTTGTTGTCAAGGATAAAATGGCACATTATGTAGCGGTTTGAAACAGAAGGGAAATAGATATGATCGATACAGGCATTGCCTTCTATGACGTCAATCCCTTTGTATTGACACAAACGCCTTAATATGGCTCCAATCTCCTTGCGTAATTCGTCATCTATTATTTGATGTTGATTCTTAGGCCCCCAAACAATATGATATTTACACTCCCAAACGCTATGTGCTAAGCTTTTTTCATGTACACTCCTTTCGTATCAGGCCGCAGATTCAGAACTGTCGCTATCGTACGGAAGAGGGGTTTATGTTAAATACTACAGCATAGCTGTCAGAAATCATATCAATTAACATTTTTATGGATAAGTTTCTGAAATAATTATAAAAATCTAGACTGTTACCATTTAGTGTGGTAGCCTCTAAAAAACAATATAATATGAGGAGGTTACCATGAAAGACAATCAGCCCGAATCGATTAATACCCATTTCTCAAAAATTGCCGATCCTAGAGATGTATATAAACGCCATAAACTCATCGATATCATCACCATTGCGATCTTTGCGGTTGTCTGTGGTGCCAATTCGTGGGAACATATCGAAGTGTTTTGGGCATTCAACACTCGACTGTTTCAATGAGTTCTTAGAACTTGCCCACGGTATTCCCTCCCACGATGCGTTGGGCTCTGAGGTTCAACTTGATACCGCTTGCAGTTGTGTGCTGATTTTGGTATGAAACTCATCTTTAGCAAGACTTTCAATCTGTGAAAGGAATCCAGCAAAATGAATCGTGTCGCTATAGTAGGGGCTACCGGATACGCAGGTGCGGAGCTCGTCAGGATACTAACTGGCCATCGCGAAACGAAATTGACCGTTTTAACTTCGCGCCAGTATGCCGGGGTAAGATTTGATCGGGTGTATCCTGCTATGGCCGGTTTAGTCGATCTTGTCTGTGAAGAATATTCAACAAATCGTATTTGCAGCGACGCCGACATAGTGTTTATGGCGCTTCCCCACCAGCTTCCGATGACTTTTGTGCCTGATATTATCAAGCATGGGTTAAAGGTGATCGATCTTTCGGCAGATTTTCGATTCAACGATGCCGCCATCTACGAGTCAGCCTACCAGCCGCACACCGCAAAGGAGTTGCTGAAATCCGCTGTATACGGCCTCAGTGAGATTTACACCGATCAGATCAAGACCGCCATGCTCATCGGGAACCCAGGATGTTACCCCACCAGTGTGCTGTTGCCGCTTGCTCCGCTGATCAAACAGGGTCTGCTGGACAGCGGAACTCTCGTGGCCGATTCCAAATCCGGCGTCAGCGGCGCCGGACGTACTTTGTCGCAGGCATCTCATTACTGTGGGGTCAATGAATCATTTAAAGCTTACAAAGTGGCCGTCCATCGCCATAATCCGGAAATGGACTCGGTGCTGAGCCGCGAAGCTCAAAAACCCGTTTCCATCACATTCGTGCCGCATCTAGTCCCCATGACGCGCGGTATGCTTACCACTATTTACGCAACCCCGGCGGCGGCCATCAAAGCGCAGGACATCATCGATTGTTATATGTCGGTCTATTCCCGACGGCCTTTTATCCGTCTGTGTCCCAAGGACAGACATCCGGACACTTTACATGTACGCGGCACAAACTACTGTGACATTGGTTTTAAACTCGATGATCGCAACAACCGGTTGATTGTCATCTCGGCAATCGATAACCTCGTAAAGGGTGCCGCGGGCCAGGCTGTTCAGAACATGAACCTTATGATGGGGTTTGATGAGACTGACGGATTGCTGCATGTACCTTGTCCATTATGAAAGCAAAGGGCGTAGATCCTTGGGGAGAGCGGCTTAAATGCGGCCTCCGCCCCAAAGGAGTCTACGCCCCGGCGGGAAGTCGGAATGGGCAAGGGGTAATCAACGCTTGGAGGCATAGCGAAAAGAGCGCCACACGCCGTTTTGGGGACTGGTCTTTGATCCTTGATGATAGAGACAACGTTCGAACGCTTTATGACTCTAACCTCCAACCTCAGACCTTGAGCGCATAACTCGATCAACCTTTAACTATCCACCATTAACCGGAGACCAGTCACTAGGGACCGGTAGCCAGCTGTAAGTTGTCTTGACATCAAAATTTTATTGAATTAGAAAGGGCGCATCCGGATAATCAAAACCGGAAATTATGATATGAATAGATTCAGATAATTTTTTAAAAGGAGGTTTAAGATGACTGCAAAATTGATCAAGGGAACAGAAATTCGTGAAGTAATTTTAGAAGAAGTAAAATCGGGGGTGGAACAAATTAAGGAAAAATATGGCGTCGTTCCCGGTCTGGTTACAATTCTGGTAGGCGAAAATCCCGCCTCCATTTCCTATGTCACTTTAAAGATTAAAACAGCCGAACGGCTTGGATTCAAGGAAATACAGGACAGTCAACCCGAAGATATATCCGAAGCAGATCTTCTGGCCCTGGTCGATAAATATAACAATGACGATGCTATCAATGGAATTTTAGTCCAGCTTCCCCTGCCGAAACATATTAATGAAAAAAAGGTACTCAATGCCATAGATCCGGATAAAGATGTGGACGGTTTTCACCCTGTGAATGTAGGTCGCTTGATGATCGGAGGGGATGAGGTGAGATTTCCTCCCTGCACCCCGGCGGGTATTCAGGAAATGATCGTCCGGACCGGTGTGGAAACCAGCGGGGCCGAAGTTGTTGTCGTCGGTCGCTCCAATATTGTCGGCAAACCCATTGCAAACATGATGCTACAAAAAGGGGATGGCGCCAACTCGACGGTCACAGTTGTTCACACTCGGACCAAAGATCTGGAAGGCCACTGTAAACGAGCCGACATTTTGATTGTCGCCGCCGGTGTTCCCGGACTTGTCAAACCGGAATGGATCAAACCGGGTGCCTGTGTCATCGATGTAGGCGTCAATCGTGTCGGCGAAAAGATCAGCGAGAAAACCGGAAAAAAGATTGCTATTCTAAAAGGTGATGTCGATTTTGACGAGGCCAAGGAGATTGCCGGCAGCATCACGCCGGTACCGGGAGGCGTCGGGCCCATGACTGTCACCATGCTGATGGTAAACACCTTAAAGTCACTGAAATTTAAACTTGGTATCGCATAGCGGGTTTCAACCTATATCCTCATCCATTGTCGTGGTCGATGGTCATCAGACTGGGCCCGGACATCTTAATCGTGGAGGAGGCGTAATTTCGGCTGAAAGCTCAAAGCTGAAGATGCAAATCTGGAACAATTCGTTTTTGCCTTAAGTTTTGAGCTTAAGGCTGCATAATTCTAACTTTAAAGGATAAAAGGATAAAACGATAGTTCGGTCCAGAAGCTCACGACCGGAGACTCACGACAGGTAGAATTAATCGAAAATCAGGCAACTCACCCCTTATTAAAAATCTAAAACGCTCCATTTAGGTTAGACTAAGGAAATATCTGGACTAGCAGAAATATGGATTTATAGCTTGACAATATTGCCGGTTACTAATAAGATAATATATTAAGAAATTTGTTCAAGCGAAAGGGCAAAGTCACCGAAAGATGGCGGCGCAAAACCGTGGGTCTAAAGCCGTTGGGGCCAGGACAGCCAGGTTACCGAACTTCAATGTTTGCGACGCCAGCGGGTGAGTTTACCCAAAGGCGTTTTTTATTTTAGCCGACCACACATGAAACAACGATGTACAACTGGTAATATGTTTGAGGAACATTGATCATGCAAAAGAAAATCTCTTTTGTCATACTGGGCAACAGTGGCGCACCCGCAAAGCAAATCTGCACATCCAAATCATCCCTACTTTTGTTTGGGTTTATCCTAATGGGCGTTTTTGCGGCCGTTGGCTATATTGTATATGATTACTATAACTTGAGGGGGGCTTCCTTACAGCTTCAAAAGCGTGAGCTCCATATTTCGAGTCAATTGGAAGAAATTCATCATCAACGGAAGCAAATTCAAGAATTTGCCAGTGAAATTAATACATTAAAAGCTAAACTGCTTGCATTGAACAGCTTTGAGAAAAAAATTCGAATTATCGCCAATATTGAGAAAACGAATGAATCGAAGGGTATATTTGGTGTGGGAGGTTCCATCCCCGAAGACCTGGATGCTCAGATTCCTCTCAGAGAGAAACACTATAGTCTTATGAGAAATATGCACGAGCAGGTTGAGGATATTGGCCGAGCATCCGCCGGTCAACAAGAAAATTTAGAGTCTCTTCTCAAATCGCTTGAAGATCAACAGAATCTCTTAGCATCTACACCGGCGATCCGTCCGATATCCAGAAACGCCAAATCCTGGGTGACCTCCAGGTTCGGATACCGCAAATCCCCGTTTACCGGTCGACGTGAATTTCACAAAGGCTTTGATCTTGCCTCTCGTAAAGGAACGCCTATCCTGGCCACTGCCGATGGTGTTGTCACTTTTTCCGGTAAAAAAGGTCTGCTGGGCATGACGATTGTGATTGACCACGGACATGGGATGAAAACCCGCTATGGGCATAATCACAAATTATTGAAGAAACGGGGCGACCGAGTCAAACGATGGGAACCCATCGCTCTGATGGGCAGCACCGGCCGCAGTACCGGTCCTCATACTCACTACGAGGTCCATCTAAACGGAATCCCAGTCAATCCTGAAAAGTATATACTGAACTGAGATAAGGGCGTCGGAAACCAATAATGCCACAGCCGATTTATCCTTTGGTTTGTCTTCCGGGTTGAATGAATCTTAAATATCTCTACATGCAAGCCTTACCGTGCTCTGAGTGCAGGTATTAGCTGGCACAGACCTTGGGTTATAAAAAATTTTTGTCATCCATATCACAAAATTCAGTATTAAAGTGCCATCATCCTTTTCTTTTCATTTCTGTCTAACAGATAAAATTCCGGTGATTCGCGGTTTACGGTTCCATACTTTTCTCTGCATTTTAAATTTTACTTCTTGAAGTCCGACTCTTTCTTTTTAAGGAATTGGTATTATTATAATCGGTTGTTGACCAATTAAATCTTGAGACCGGTTCCAAATCTGATATAATGTTAGCGACCTCATCACCCATCTAGAATGATATGCGTACGGCAGGAGTTTCTCTGAAATGGTATTCAATTTTTTAACAAAAGTTTTTGGCAGTAAAAACGAACGGGAATTAAAGCTAATTCAGCCCCTCGTTGAGAAAATCAACGCCCTGGAACCTGAAGTGCAGGCTTTGCACGATGAACAGCTTAAAGCACGAACCGCCGAATTCAGACAGCGCCTTGATCGGGGAGAAACCCTTGATGACCTTCTTCCGGAAGCATTTGCCACCGTTAGAGAAGCCTCGATTCGCACATTGAACATGCGACATTTTGACGTTCAGCTGATCGGCGGTATCGTTCTGCATCAAGGCAAGATTGCGGAAATGAAAACTGGTGAAGGCAAAACGCTGGCCGCAACCCTGCCGGCCTACTTAAACGCATTGACGGGGAAAGGTGTACACATTATTACCGTCAATGACTATCTTGCCAGACGCGATACCGAGTGGATGGGTTATATCTATAAATTTCTGGGCCTGACCGTGGGGACTATCATGCATGGCCTGGACGACAAGGAACGGCTGGCATCCTATAGCGCGGACATCACTTACGGGACGAATAATGAGTTCGGTTTTGATTATTTGAGAGACAATATGAAGTTCGATCGGGATTCTTTGGTTCAGGGAGAGCTTAACTTTGCCGTCGTGGACGAGGTCGACAGTATTTTAATCGATGAGGCCAGAACACCCTTGATTATATCGGGGCCGGCTGAAAAATCCACTGACTTATACTACCAGATCAACAGTTTGATTCCGCGTCTGAGCAAAGAATCCCATTATACCATCGATGAGAAGGCCCGCTCAGCGATTTTAACCGAAGAAGGAGTTGCCAAAGCCGAGAATTTGTTAAAGGTCGATAATATTTTTGATCCTAAAAATATTGAACTTTTACACCACATCAACCAGGCCCTCAAAGCCCACGCGCTTTTTAAGCGGGATGTCGACTACATTGTCAAGAACGGGGAAGTCATCATCGTCGATGAATTTACCGGACGTCTGATGCCCGGGCGTCGCTACAGTGAAGGGTTGCATCAGGCCCTAGAAGCTAAGGAAAACGTCAAGATCGAAAACGAGAACCAGACCCTGGCTACCATTACCTTCCAGAACTATTTTAGAATGTACACTAAACTTTCCGGTATGACCGGTACGGCGGATACCGAGGCGGCCGAATTTAAAAAAACGTACGATTTGGATGTGATGGTGATGCCCACCAATATGCCCATGATACGCCGGGATTCCCCGGATGTGATTTACAAAACCCGCCAAGAGAAATTTAACGC
>CALZJV010000015.1 GCA_945787595.1 uncultured Desulfobacterales bacterium
GTAAATCAGAGATTAATCCGCCTGCGGCGGACCGGTTTTTAAACCCAATATTCCATTATTCCACCATTCCATCATTCCGTTGGACGACTTAAGGTAAACCCCACCCCTCTGGGGTGAAATCAAAGCCGGGCCCTCTGGGCTCGGATTGTTTACTTGAAATTCAAAAGATTGTAATTTTAATTGAGAAAATGAACAAAAATTTGAAATGAACTAAAATGAGCTAAAATTGTGGTATTCTGTCAATTTTTAAAAATAGATAGCGCATCACGCGGCGCAAGCGTCTGCGCGGTGTGAATTTTTCCTTAATTTTAGGCATTTTAGGCAATTTAGATCACTTTAGGCATTCGTTTAATCCATATCTACCGTGCAGCGCATATTCTTCTTCTTTAAATTTTTCATCTGGTTCAGTCTGCGCAACATGCGAAAGCATCCGGGCCGGGCGTTGACCGTACTTCTCGGGATTGCACTGGGTGCCTCGGTATTTACCAGTGTAAGACTTTCTATCCATGCATCGCTGGATTCATTTAGCCGAAGTATGGAATTGATTGCCGGACGGGCTGACCGGGTCTTGATGCGCCCGGGGGGGAGCGTGCCGGAGCAACTGGTTGCGAAATTAATTAAGCATCCCCTCATTGAGAGCGTATCTCCGCTGCTTACCATTTACATTCGGCCCGAACGGCCAAATTCAGATCCATTTCTTCTGATCGGCTTTGACCCCATTTTGGATTACTCCTTCCGTGACTGGCAAATTGCCGGGAACGCCAAAAAAGAAGCCGATTCCTGGCTGGATCTCTTAAAAGATCCCTATACCCTGATCATCGGGCAATCCCTGGCGCTTAAATATCAATGGCGTCAAGGCGACTTCATCAATCTGGAAAATGCTTGGCAGACAAAACAGTTTCGAATTGCCGGAACTCTGGCTTCACAAGGTTTGGCCCTGGCTGAGGGCGGCCGCGTGGCCCTGACGGACATCGCCACCTTTCAGGAGTTCAGCGGGGAATACGGTCGGGTGGACCGCATCGATTTGCGCTTCAAGCCCGGTGTCACGGAGCGGGATCTGGAAGCAATACACCAAATTTTGCCGGAAGGCGTTGTGCTGAGTTCACCTCTGGCTGCCAAAGAGAGCGGGCAAGCGATGATACGGGCCTATCAGCTCAATCTTTCCATTTTGAGTTTTGCATCATTATTTGTGGGTATGTTTCTGGTTTACAGTCTGGTGGCATTGAATGCCGCCTCGCGTCGTCACGAGCTGGCGGTATTGCGATCGACCGGCGGATCAGCTTACTTACTGCTACTCGTGTTTCTGGCAGAAGGTGCGTTTTTTGGCATTGCCGGCTGGATTGCAGCCATTCCCGTCAGCAGCTTTCTGGTGAAGTATTTGTTGCACGGGGTGAGCCAGACCATTTCTACTTTGTTTGTTCGCGTGCAGGTGGAGGCCATATCTCTCAGCTTATGGGAAATTTCATTGAGTTTTGGTATAACGGTCTTCATATCCTTCCCAGCATGGCATGGGGATCAAAAGATCTCCTCGCTCCCTGGCCCTGGCCGGTCTGATAAGTATCATACTGGTTTTACCGTTGTCGCGACTTCCCGGCGTGCTAGGTGTGCCGCTACCGGGTTATTTTGCTTTTATTCTTCTTTTTGTGGGATTTTCTTTGCTCGTTCCCTCGTTCCTGGTTCATATGGGCAATACGCTTTCGCCCCTGCTGCGTCGGTTTGCCGGGGTGCCGGCGTATCTGGCGGCCCGGTATGTGCGCGACAGCGGGGCCCGTAGCGCCGTTTCCGTCGGGGCGCTTATTACGGCCGTGGCATTGTTTGCATCGCTGGTTATTATGATCCACAGCTTTCGCCGGACGGTGGAAATATGGACCCATCAGACCATTAGCGGCGATTTGTTTCTGACACCGAAACTCAATGGGATAAACCAATTTCGTCAACCGATTTCCCCGCAGGTGGCGGCCTGGTTTCAGACCCTGGACAGTGAGATCGAAATTGTACCCAATCGCCGATATTTTCTCAGATACGACATTTTTCCATACGAATTCGAGGCGCTTGATCTGGATGTCTTTTTAAAGTACACGGATTTTTTCTGGATGAAGGGCGAACCGGATAAAATTCGATTGCGCCTGCGGCGCGGCGATGGGGTGATTATTTCCGAAGTGTTTTCAAACCGCACGGGATTGAATGTCGGGGATACATATAAGGCCCGGATTGAAACGTCCCAGGTTGAATTACCGGTTTTGGGAGTGGTGCGGGATTATCGAACCCAGGGTGGTGTCGTCTTTTATTCCCTACGGCATTTTAAGGCGCGTTATCATGATCCGCGCTGGAGCGGGTTACGGGTATACTTGCGGGATCGAAACCAGGAAATGGGCCGTGCGGTTGCAGATCTGCGAAAGAAAATAATCGAGCGCTGGGGTGGCGATCTGGATATGATCAGCGGCATAGATCTGCGGGCCTCCATCCTGCGGGTTTTTGATGAAACATTTGCTGTTACCACGGTGCTATTACTCATTGCCTTGGTTATAGCGGCATTGGGAATTACCACGACCCTGACAGTACTGGTGCTGGAACGCTCCAAGCAGCTTAATACGCTGTTTGCGATCGGAGCCGATTTCGGCCAGATCCGATCCATGATATTCTGGGAGGCGGCATTCATGGTGATGGCCGGTGAGCTAGCCGGGATGGTCTGCGGATTCATCCTTTCTTATCTACTCGTGTACGTGATCAATCGACAATCATTTGGCTGGACCTTTCTATACGGAGTGGACTGGGGAGCGCTTGGTATGTCGCTGCCCTTGATTATTCTAACCGCACTGGCTGCAGCGCTTCCGGCGATCAAGATGGTTTTCCGGCAACCACCGGCGACGCTGTTACGGGAATGAAGTGAGGGTGGAATTTGGAATGGGGAATGCGGTATGGGGAATTCGGAATGGGGAATGGGGAATTCGGAATGGGGAAATATAAGGCAAAGGGAATGGAGCATAGGGCATAGTGGCAGAAGACAGAGGACAGAAGGCAGAGGAAAGAAGACGGAGGGCAGAAGACAGAGAACAGAGGGCAGAGAACAGAGGGCAGAGAACAGAGGGTAGAAGGTGGGAAGATAAGAGGGTGGGAAGGTGAGATGTGGAATGGGGTATTTGGAATGCGGTATTTGGAATGCGGAATTTAGAATGGGGAAGGTGGAAATATAAAGCATAGGGCAAAGGGCATGGCGCATGGTGTAAAAGTAAATGGTTGATTTAGTTGACTTTGTATAGAGGTTGATTAAATAGACCCAATCAACCCAATAAAGTGGAAGGCGGGAATATAAGGCATAGGGCATGGGGCAAATGATTGAATATTTAAGGTATGCATACGCCGGACCAATTATAAAAAAAAACATCAATAGATCCCTCGCGACAAGTCGCGGGGTATCCTCAATTTCAAAAAAAATCATCGCAGCAAGTTTTAGGGAATTAGACCCAATTAGAGATCAAATTGACGGAGCGAAGCGACACCACGATTTTAGTCATTTCAAATTTTAGATCATTTTAGCTCATTTTTCCGGTTTATCCGGGTTGGGTTATTGGAAAAGAAAAACGCGATATGATCCCGCAAGGAGCTAAAGCATGTGGGAGCGGCTTTTAGCCGCGATTAAAATGAATTAATCCGATTTAATATTGATATGGCCGCAAGAAGGCGCAAAAAGCACAAAAATCAAATTTCAAGGCTTGTAATTTCAATGGGTTATGAGACCAAAATTCGAGAATTTTGACTTTTTACGAGATTGTCATATGTGTATGGTAGCAATCCGAATAAAACGCAGATTTTTCTTTTTTATATTATTTTTTTTGGTTATCAGCCGGCCGGCTTTGGCTGAGGAGCCATCTAATTATCTGACCATCACCGGTCCTTGTAACCTCGAATTCCCCAAAGACCACGGGGCGCATCCGGGATACCGCACCGAATGGTGGTATTACACCGGCAATTTACGCTCGGAAAGCGGGGATCTCTATGGATTCCAGCTGACCTTTTTCCGCAGACAGATCAGTCCTGCGGGTGCCGATAACGCTTGGCCCAACCCGCCGTCCGCCTGGCGTACCCAGCAGATTTATTTGGCCCATGCTGCCGTTTCAGATATTGCCGGCAAGCGGCATTTGCAGGCCGAATTGGTTTCGCGGGAGGCGCTGGCAATGGCTGGTGTTCTGCACAGTCCGCCTGAGACGGTTGTATATCTTAAAAATTGGTCGGCTCGCATCGGCTCCGCGGCCCAGGTGCTTAAAGTAGATACGGATGAGTTCTCCTACGAGCTGACCTTAAAGCCCGTGAAACCGCCGGTTTTGCACGGTGAGGCCGGCTACAGCCTGAAAGGCTCATCACCGGAAAGAGCCAGCTGCTATTATTCTTACACCCGACATGCAGTGGAGGGTCGATTGAAAATCGGCGGAAAAACGATCACCGTTAGCGGGCAAGGATGGATGGATCATGAGTTCAGCACGGCGGCTTTAGAACCAGGTTTGAAAGGGTGGGATTGGTTCAGTTTGCAATTGTCCGACCGGACGGAAATAATGCTATTTTTATTAAGGACCGATGATGGTGGTATCAGCGCCGTTTCCGGCGGAACATTTGTCGACCCTGACGGGAACACCCGAGCCATCGGGAAGGATGAATTCGCTGTGACCATACTGGATACCTGGAAAAGCCCCCATTCTAAGGCCGTGTATCCCTCACGCTGGCGTCTGCGGGTTTTTCCATACTCTCTGAATTTAACCATTATCCCCAATCTGGCAGATCAGGAAATGCGGACCTCTGAGAGCACCGGCGTAACCTACTGGGAAGGAAGTGTGTCGATCGGGGGGACGAGGGACGCAAACCCGATCAAAGGTCAGGGCTACGTGGAACTTACCGGTTACGCTGAAAGTTTTGATATGCCGATGTGAAATAAAAGGAAAAATATTGTTATGAAAACGGGCAGAATTTTGCTAAAATCAGACCTAGTTGAATAGTTTACTGGTTGAATGGTTGATTAGGTAAATTATAGTCATAATTTCAGAATGTCACGATTGTTGAAACATGAAGTGTACAATTATTTTACGAATGTGGGATAAATCCATATTTACAACCACTTAACTAATCAATCCACCAATCAACTAATCAACCAATCAACGATATCTGTAAAATCCAGAAAAGCCCTGCATCGCATGCATCACTGTACGGAGACATTCCCATGCACAGCAGAATTATGTTGGTTATCTCATGCTCGATTGTTATGGTACTATCCGCCTGTTTTCTCAACCCGCAATATAAGACGCAGGAAGAATCACGAATTCAGCAGTCTCAGGCCAATAAAAGACTGGAAAATCTGGAGAGTGAATTGTCCGAGGCCGAGAGAAGAATTCAACTGATGGCAGCTGAGCTTAAAGACTCGGAGGAAGCGAGAAAAAAATATGCAAAAGACATAAAAGATCTTCGGGCTCAACACACTTATTTGAAGAATATCAACCTGCAATTGGCCAGAAACAGCAAGATCCTTAAGTTGGAGCTCAATAAGAAGAAATCCGTCATCGAGATCCAGGAAAAAGTCATTCAACTGTTAGATGATACCAAGAAAACCATTGAAACCAGCTTGAAAGATCAGATTGCGGCCCAAGAGATCGAAGTGATCGAAACAGAAAATAAACTGAAAGTCATATTTGTGGATAAGATCCTTTTTGATTCCGGAAGTGCTGAAATCAATCCCAAGGGCAAAGAGTTGCTGCGGGTGCTGGCAAAGTCTCTGAAAGAAAACAAAAATCATAATATCGTGGTCGAGGGCCATACGGATGATGTCGCCTTGACAGCGTATTTAATGAAACGATTTCCGAGCAACTGGGAACTATCAACTGCCAGGGCTTCAGCAGTCGCCCATTTTTTTCAGGAGGTAGGGGGAATTGATCCGCAAAGGCTTTCCGCGCGTGGATACAGTTTTTACAGACCGGTAGCTCCCAATGATACCGAAGAGGGCCGCCGTCAGAACCGACGCATCGAAATTGTACTGGGGCAGTCTGAATGAATTCATGGTAGGCGTTCACGGGTTCAAAGGTTCAGGGGTTCAAGGTTGTCTTCTCTTCCCTGGTCTGCTTTTGAGATGCTTCAGGCGTTTTTTTGGGGGTGTCCAGCACTTCCCTGACCTTCTGCGACAGCTGGACGATGTCAAAAGGCTTTTGAATATATCCCTTGCAACCCAGACCCATTAATTCTTCGATATTTTTGTTCAAGCTGTAGCCGCTCACCAGAAGTACGTTGACCTTCGGATTGATCTTTTTCAATTCATCATAGGTGTCTTTGCCGTTCATTTCAGGCATAATCATATCCAGCGCAACCAGATCAAAACCCGCCTTGTTTTCCTTGTACAGCTCGATGGCTTGTTTGCCGCTTCGCGCAGGAATTACCTTATATGCGAGCTTCTCGAGCATCAATTTTTCAACCAGGATCGTGTCTTCTTCATCATCTACCAGAAGGATTGTTTCTTTTCCTTTCAATAACTCGCTGTTTACCTCGGAATCAACCGCCTCGTCGAGATCCGATGAGGGCAGGTAGATATTGAAAGTGGTTCCATGGTCTTTTTCACTGTAAACCTGGATAATACCGTTGTGATTTTTTATGATACCGTAGGCAGAGGCCAGACCGAGACCGGTGCCTTTGCCAATGTCTTTGGTGGTAAAAAACGGTTCAAAAATTCTTTCAAGTATCTCCTTATCGATTCCGACCCCGGTATCCGTCACGGATACTTTGACATAATTTCCTCCAGGCACTTCAAATGGTTTGCAGTAATGATCACTCAAATAAACATTTTCCGTCTGTATGCAGAGATCGCCGCCTTGCGGCATGGCGTGCGAGGCATTCAGGTATAGGTTTATCAGTACCTGTTCGATTTGCCCCGCATCGACCCTGACAGGCCAGATGTTGTCCTGGAGTTGTTTGTGGATCACAATTTCCTTTCTGGTACGGATGAACATATTGGTGCTATTTATTACAAGGTTATTCATACAGGTTTGTTTTAGTGCATATTTTCCTTTTCTGGCAAAACCAAGCAGCTGGCTGGTGAGGTGGGCGGCGTTCGTGGCTGCATTCTCAATACCCTGGATGTATTCATCATTCGGATCATCCGGATTTATTTCCAGCCGCATCAGAGAAATATATCCCTGGATTCCCATCAGAAGATTATTAAAATCATGGGCAATACCGCCGGCCAGGGTACCGATGGCTTCCATTTTCTGGGAATGGAGCAACTGGCTTTGCAGAAGTTTTTTCTCTTTTTCGGCTTCAATTCGTGAAGTGATGTCTCTGGCAGCATTGAGAATCACATTGCGGCCTCTAAAGGAAATTGCCCGGCAGTGGATTTCCACGGGTATCAGCTTCCCATCCGTTTTGGTATGGGAGGTTTCTACGATGATTTTTTGGGGTCTGCCGTCTTGAATGCCTTTGCCAAGGTGGTCGATGATTGAGCCTGCATCCTCCCGGGGTATGATGTCGGCTAAATTTAACTCGAAAAACTGCTGCGGAGTGTATCCCAACCGGGAATAGGCCGCTTCATTGGCCTCCATTACACGACCTTCCAAGTCGAGGATGTAGACCGCATCATCGACGTTCTCCAGCAGTTCCTTATATCGGGCTTGCTCTTCGGCATCCTTCAGATTGGCGAGCATGTAATTGAAGGCCAGAGACAATTGATTGAATTCCCAGTAATTGCTGATTTTGTTTTCAAACCATAGATTTTTTTCGCCCTTGGAGATTTGAATTGCCTTTTGCGTCATTTGGCGCAGCGGTTCCACCATTTTCTTGCCAAGATAGATGGATATCAAAGTAGACACCGCCAGAATGATAATCGAGAGCAATCCAATCCATAAGTTGACTTTTCGCTTTTCAGCGACCAGGGCTTCCAGTGATGATTGGTAATACAGGTTATCAAATCCGTAAATTTTAGATAATATTAATTTTTCCCCCAGCGGCACAAGCTCCAGATTCATGGCAATGCCATTGAGAATTTCGTCATCCAACTTAAACGCCTTTCTGGAGGCCAGGCTGTAGAGCCTATCGTCTATGACCATGGACACATCGCCCCTCACCGCATGAAGAACTGAGTTAATCAGCTCTAAATCCTGTATCATATCATATAGGGCATGGGCGGTTCCCATGAACTGGGTTTGATCCATAATGGGGGTTGAAAGCCACCACACCAGGCGGTTTTTGCCCTCGTCTTCCAATACCTCCCCGTACGGATACCTTTTCTGAACGAGATCAATCAGCTTGCTAGATAATTGGGGGTAGGTCTCCGGAATAACTGATTTGTCACCTTGTTTCTTAACAAAAAAGTAAACGCCTTCCCGTGATGGATAGAACTCGGAGACCCGTTCTTGAAGCTGGGAATTACCGTCAAGCATCACCGTTACCCGGATAATGTTGTCGGATCCCAGGTCTTTTAACATACCGGCGATATCAGAGATGCGGTTGTTTAGAATGATTTCGACCTGACCTTTTTCAGCCAGAATCTTTTCGCGAAATTCAGACTCGACGCGTTTCCCGAAATACCCGTATAATGCGATCAGGATGACGAAGACCGACAGGGTGGCCAGCATGACAACGGTTGTTACCAGGTAGGTCGAAAACCGCTTTTTATTTCTGAGACTCAACAATCTTTTCAGAAGCAAATCCGGTTTTATCCGGGTTGAAATAGCCTGATATACTTTCCTGATTCGGGCTAACAACATATATTTCCCTTTGTTTTCAGTAAACCGGCTACCGATAGCGCACGCAACTCAGGCTTCTCATCTCCTGTCTGTCTGGGATTCATCCTTAAAATTTTCAATGTAAAAAACATTAGTATAAACTTTATAGAAGAATAGGAAAGATGTCAAAATTAAAACGCTGCCAAGCGATGCCACTTATGATAGTACTCTAAGGGCCGCATCCATTTATTATAATTATGGAGGGGAGCATGAAGGCTGTAGGCTCAAAGCTCAAGACTACGGATAATAGGGAATTATTCATTATTTATACTTTCAGCTTTGAGCTTTTAGCCTAAATTCAGAACTACTGACGTGTCGTAAAATCTGATGCGACAGAAATGTCAGTGATTGCGTCAACAATACTGAATTTGGGCGGATAGTTCTGAATTTTATATCTTATTTTTGATAAACTCTGTTGCATCTTGAATTTACTATTATTTTTGCTACAAATTTTATAGATTCTTTATATATCAGGGCCTCCCGAGAAATTTTTCCGATTGAGGTCAAGAGCCCTGAAATTGCAGCGCGACACCCCTACTCCTCAAGAGTTTTACAACTGTAATGAGTTCGCAAATTAGAATTCCTGTTTGCCCCGCAGAATCCATCCAAATTTCTGGTTGCAATAATAGCAAATTTTAGTACAATTGTGGGCCACTACAGCTCACCGCCCGACTTAGATTCACCTAACAATTCTCATAATCTCTGTTCCTGCCAATCGCAGGCCGGAAAGACACCCAGGAGGAAAAAAAATGCGTCGTCTGTGTTTGCTGCCTACGACCTTTCTAACCGCGCTATTGATATTATTTAATTTTATAGTGCCGGATGCCGTAAACTCCGACTTGGGACCCCCTGCGCTGAATGTCGCACGCATAACCCCGGCCGGCGCAGACGTGCCCTCCGGGCGGCAAATCGTTTTTCTGTTCAACCGGGCGGTGGTACCGGTGGGTCGCATGGAACGCGATGCAGCTGAAGTTCCCATCACAATTTCACCCGAAACAGATTGCCAATGGCGCTGGCTCAATCCCCGTGCTCTGGCCTGCCAACTAGCTGAAACTGCTGCTTTAAAGCTTGCAACCCGCTATGAAATTGTCGTAAGTCCCGGCATAGAGACCGAAGACGGTGCCACGCTGGCCGAACCGGTCTGGCATAGTTTTGTTACCGAACGTCCTAAGGTACGCCATGCCTGGTTTAAAACTTGGAAAGCTCCCGGCATGCCGGTTATTCGCCTGACCTTTAATCAGCCGGTTTTTAGAAATTCCGTGGAAAAACACATTTTCATCGTTGTGCACGACCCAACAGAGCGGCGGATTGGGTTAGATGTAGAGGCAGATCCTGATAATAAGAAGCAACCTTTTATTCTCCCCCTGCCGGGAGAAAAGATATCTTTGCGCCCGGGCACCGCTAAATCGTCTGATAAAAGCGAAATTGGGCATGAGAAATCACCTGGGAACCGCGGGACAGAAGCCCGGCGGATCTGGCTGATATCTCCCGTTATTGAACTTGCTCCCGACACCCTTGCGGAGTTGAAAGTGGAGCCGGATCTGATGTCGTTCTTCGGAGCTGAACGGGGGGTGGAAAATCGTGTCCTGACGACGTTTCAGAGTTTTCCTGAATTTTCTTTCGAAGGCGTTGCATGTGTCGACAACCGCAACGATAAGATTACTTTGGGAGCCGCCGGTGCGGGTTTCGATCCTGATACCCGCTGCAATCCATTGCGTGGGGTCGCACTGGTTTTCACGGCCCCTGTTATCAATGAGGAGGTCAAAAACCATGTGACGATCACCCCCGACCTTGCCGGAAACAGGACGGACTATGATCCCTGGGCCAATCGCCGGAGCTACTCCAGGCTGCGTGCGCCCCATAAAAAGGGGCGCAAGTATCTTGTCCGACTGCCCGAAGTGTTGAAAGCTTACCAGGTCTATTCCATCAAAAGCGATCCCGATCGGTTTAAAGATGAATTTGGACGCTCCCTGTCGGTACCCATCGACTTGCGGTTCGCCACCGATCACCGGCCGCCGGATTTCACCCTGACCCATCCCAGAGCGGTGCTGGAAAAAGATGCGAATACCGAAATGCCCCTAGTGGTGACCAATCTTGAAAAGATCGCGGTGACCTTTGATCGTCTGACGGCCAAAGGAAAGCAAACCGGTCAAAATTCTGAGCTTCAAATTCCGACGGCAGAAGATGTCGCTTTCAGGACGCCTCTGAGGGTCCGCGACAGGCTCGAAGGCCAATCCGGTGTGATCCAAGGCCAGGTGGAATCCAGGCCCCCCGTCTCAAAGCATTTTTGGGAACGCTGGTTTTTCGCCCAGGTAACGCCTTTTCAGGTGCATGTAAAAGTGGGTCATTACAACACCCTGGTGTGGGTCACCGAGTTCCGGACGGGACTGCCCGTTGCCGATGCAACCGTAAAAATTTATAACGATACCTACCAGGCGCTGACGGCACAACCTGAAATCCTGACGCGGGCCGTGACGGACCTCAGCGGTGTGGCCATGCTGGCCGGCACCCGGGAGATCGACCCGGATTTAAAGCTCCTTAGTACCTATAAATTGACTGAGCCGCGCCTGTTTGTGAAAATCGAGAAGGCGCAGGATCTGGCCCTGGTGCCTCTGGATTACCAGTTTAGAGTCGATACTTACCGGGCTTCGCGCTATTCGGTATCCTCTTTTATGCGCCGGCGCTACGGCCACATTCACACCTGGGGTACCACGGCCCAGGGAGTCTACCGGGCCGGTGATACGATTCAATACAAGCTATACGTTCGGGATCAGAATAATGAAGCTTTCGTACCGGCACCCCTGGAAGGCTACACCCTTGAAGTTGTCGATCCTACCGGAAAAATAATTCATTCGGTGACCGATATATCCTTATCGGATTTTGGCGCCCATGACGGGCAATTTGCCGTATCTCGAACCGGCGCAGTGGGCTGGTACCGCTTTCGGTTAAAAGCCGCTTTTACCGAGGACATCTGGGAGCCCATGCGGGTGCTGGTCAGCGATTTTACACCGGCGCCTTTTAAAGTCACTACGGACCTTGGCGGTCGCCTTTTCAAACCGGGTGACGACGTTGAGGTGGCCACCCGGGCCAGACTGCATTCCGGCGGTCCTTATACGGATGCCGGCAGCCGGGTGACCTCGATCCTGGAAGCTCGCCCATTTCGTTCGGAAGACCCGTCTGCCCGAGGATTTCTATTCAACACGTATGTTCCCGGAGTCCCTACCAAACAAACTGTCCATCAAATTGAAAGTGCGCTCGACAACCGGGGCAATCTGACAACCCGATTCACCCTTGCCGAAAGCAAAATCTTATATGGCCGACTGGTAGTTGAAAGCGCGGTCAGAGACGATCGCGGTAAGTATATCTCGTCCCGGGTCACGGCTGGCTATGCCGGCCGTGATCAGTATGTCGGCTTGCGTTCCACGGACTGGATTATGAATGAAGATGATCCGGCTGCGATTGATCTACTGGTGGTGGACGCCGGCGGCCAACCCCGGGAAGATGTGCCCATCCGGGTTAAAGTTGAACGCCGGGAAACGAGGGCGGCCCGGGTCAAAGGCGCCGGCAATGCCTACCTGACTCACTACACGCATCAATGGGTCGAGGTCGCTCAATGCGAATTGAAATCCGCTTTGGAGCCGGTTCAATGTGCGTTTACGCCCCAGGACCCCGGATCCCACCGAATTACAGCCACGATTCAAGACACCCATAAACGGCCCCATAGCAGTGAAATCCATCAATGGGTTGTCGGCAAGGGGCGGGTCGTGTGGCAGCAGCGGCCGGATAACAGCCTTGAAATCATAGCGGAAAAGTCACAGTATGGCGTCGGTGAAATGGCCCGTTATCTGGTTAAAAATCCTTTTGCCGGCGCGCAGGCGCTGATTACGGTTGAACGCTACGGCATCCTGAAAAGCTGGTTGCAAACATTGACGAGCGCCACGCCCGTCATCGAATTTGAAATTCAGAAAGACTTTCTACCGGGATTTTTTTTATCGGTGGTCGTCACCTCACCGCGGGTCGAATCAGCGCCGTCCGACAACCAGGTGGATCTGGGTAAACCTGCCTTTCGTATGGGCTATGTCAAGGTGCCGGTCACAGATCCTTACAAGGAGATCGCCGTGCAGGTCGAGCCCCGGCGGGATACCTATAAACCTCGCGAGCAAGTCAGCGTGGAAATCAAGGCCACATTGCGCCATCCGGCCGCTGGTGAACCGATTGAACTGGCCGTGGCCGTGCTGGATGAGGCGGTGTTTGATTTGCTTTCAAAGGGCCGGGATTATTTTGATCCATACAAGGGATTTTACACAGTCGACGGACTCGACCTGGCAAACTACAGTTTGCTCATGCGGCTGGTGGGGCGGCAGAAATTCGAGAAAAAAGGGGCCAACACCGGCGGGGGAGGCGGCCTCGATATCAGCCTGCGTTCGGTGTTTAAATTTGTTAGTTATTGGAATCCTTCGATTAATACGGATACGGGGGGCCGGGCAACCATCGAGTTTACAGCACCGGACAATTTGACCGGCTGGCGGGTGCTGGCCATGGCGGTAACACCCGGAGACCGCATGGGGCTGGGAGAAGGTCAATTTAAGGTCAATCGATCCACCGAGATTCGACCGGTGATGCCCAACCAGGTGACGGAAGGCGACAGTTTCGAAGCCGGTTTCAGTATCATGAATCGTACCCCTCAAAAGCGTCAACTGACCGTGACCCTATCAGCTCAGGGCATGATTGAGATTGCTGACGGGCACCAGAGTCTGGAGGCAACCCGGACCCTGGAGGTTGAGCCCTATAAGCGCGCCACGGTGTGGCTGCCGCTGAAAACAACGGGTGACGGGCTGATAAAATTGACTGCTCGCGGTGGTGATGCGCTGGATCGTGACGGTATCGTTCACACCATCGTCGTCCAAAAGCGCTATCGTCTGGAAACCGCGGCGACCTATGGATCGACCGTGGCCCAAGCCGTTACCGAACGAATCCGTTTCCCCCAGGACATGCGAACGGATGTCGGGAAAGTAAGTTTAATGCTGTCGCCATCCGTGATCGGGAACCTTGAAGGCGCTTTCAGGTACCTGCGTGATTATAGCTACAGCTGCTGGGAGCAAGTCCTGACCAGGGGTGTGATGGCATCCCATTACAATAGCCTTAAATCGTATGTGGCCGAAGATTTTATCTGGCGTGACAGCGCGCACCTGCCTCAATCCATGCTAGAGAGGGCCGCGGAATACCAGGCACCCAATGGCGGAATGACATATTTCATACCGCAGAACCGTTATGTCAGTCCCTATCTCAGCGCTTACACGGCGCTGACCTTTAACTGGCTGCGCAAAAGCGGCTTTGAAATTCCTGCTGCGGTTGAAGATAAGCTGCACGAATATCTTCTGACCATGCTGCGGCGCAACGTGATGCCGGATTTTTTTACCAAAGGCATGGCTTCCACGGTGCGGGCCGTGGCGTTGGCGGCCCTGGTTGACCACGGAGTAATAAGTCTATCCGATCTGCAGCGCTACCAGCCGCATCTGCCGCAAATGAGCCTTTTCGGCAAAGCCCATTTTTTGCTGGCGGCTTTAGGCGTGCCGGGATCAGATGCCATCCGCGCCGACGTCTGCAACCGGATACTGGCCCACGCCAACCAATCCGGCGGTAAGTTTGTTTTCAGTGAGGTGATCGATGATAGCTACTCGCGCATCCTATCTTCCGCCCTGCGGACCAACGGTGCCGTTTTAAGTGCACTGACGGCGTACAGTCTGACCGTCCAGGGCAAACAGCTTGTTGGTGACATCCCCGTTAAACTCGTGCGCTACATCACCCAGAGCCGCGAGAATCGCGATCACTGGGAAAACACCCAGGAAAACATGTTTTGCATGAATGCCCTGGTTGATTACAGTCGCGAGTATGAAAAAGAGCCGCCCGATATAAGGCTGCGTGTTCTATTTGATGCGGAAGAGTTGGGCCGGACCGGATTTACGGACTTGCGGGCTGACCCGGTGATGTTTCAAAAACCGATCGGCGCCCGTGATCCGGGGCGCGCGGCAACCATTAAACTGGAAAGGGCCGGGCAGGGCCGCCTGTATTACAGCACCCGACTTTCGTATGCGCCTCAAACCTTGCGAAGTGACCCCATCAATGCCGGCATCGAAATCCATCGTGAATACAGCCTGGAACGTAACGGCCAATGGGAGATTGTACGAAGCCCGATGCAGCTCGAACGCGGTGATCTGGTGCGGGTGGATCTTTTCGTGTCCCTGCCGGCTGCGAGAAATTTTGTGGTGGTCGACGATCCCGTGCCCGGCGGACTGGAACCGGTGAATCGGGACCTGGCGACGGCTTCCACGGTGGATGCCGACAAAGGGAAATTTACGGCTGCCGGTGGTTCATGGTGGTTTCGCTACAGCGACTGGTCGACCTACGGTGTTTCACGCTGGAGCTTTTATCATCAGGAATTGCGCCATAATGCCGCGCGCTTTCACGCCGAATACCTGCCGGCCGGAAACTACCATTTATCCTACACGGCTCAGGCCATCGCGCCAGGTGACTTTGTTGTGATGCCGGTGCACGCCGAAGAGATGTATGATCCGGATGTCTTTGGGCAGGGGGTGGCGGCAGAGTTGAAGGTGGGGAGATGACAGAGGACAGAGGGCAGAAAACAGATGACAGAGGGCAGAAAACAGATGACAGAGGGCAGATGACAGAGGACAGAAAACAGATGACAGAGGGCAGAGGACAGAGGGCAGAGGACAGAGGGTAGAAGGTGGGAAGATAAGAGGGTGGGAAGGTGAGATGTGGAATGGGGTATTTGGAATTCGGAAGTTGGAATGCGGAATGCGGAAATATAGGGCAGAGGACAGAGGGCAGAGGGTAGAGGACAGAGGGTAGAAGGTGGGAAGATAAGAGGGTGGGAAGGTGAGATGTGGAATGGGGTATTTGGAATGCGGAATTTGGAATGGGGAAGGTGGAAATATAAAGCATAGGGCAAAGGGCATGGCGCATGGTGTAAAAGTAAATGGTTGATTAAGTTGACTAAGTTGAGAGGTTTATTCGATAGACCAAATCAACTCAATCAACCCAGTCAACTCAATCAACTCAATCATCTCAATAAACCAAGTCGACATGAAAATAAAATTCAACAAGCACAGAAAAGAGATAGCCGCAATTCTTCTGATTACATCAATTACCGCTGGCACCTTCATCTGGAAAACATACGCCGACCTCCTTCCGCTGCCGGCCTCCCTATCGCCATACGGCTCAGGTGTGCGCAAGGGTCAGGTGCTGGATCGCAATTACCTGCCGTTGACCGTTACCTACCAGAATCGGTGGAACATTCATGACCCTATTTCTTTGCATGATGTTCCGCTTTTTTTGCGGCAGACCTTTGTGGTATCCGAGGATCAGCGGTTTTACCGCCATAACGGTGTTGACTGGCCGGCTCGGATGCATGCGATATTTCAGAATGTCAGAGCGCTGAGGTCGGTGCGGGGTGCCAGCACCATCAGCGAGCAGGTAATCCGCATGTGGCATCCGCGGCCGCGTAACCTCTGGTCCCGTTGGCTGGAAGGTATTGAGGCCGGTCGTCTTGAAAAAGTATTTTCCAAAAGCGACATACTCGAATTTTACCTCAATCAGATTCCTTACGCCGGACGACGCCGGGGCGTGATGCAGGCCGCCCACGATTTTTTTGACCGCGACCTCGATACCTTGAGTACCAAAGAAATGCTGGCACTGGTGGTGATGGTACGGGCACCGACGCGCCTGGATGTGCGTAAACGCCCGGAAAGTCTATTTCGGTCGATTCAGCAACTCGCTGATCGTCTGCTCGAATTCGGGATTATCGATAAGGAGCAGCGTGTCACGATCCGCACGGCTGATATCAGGATCAGAGAAGCGGCCCTTGCGGTGAAGGCCGACCACTTCGTTCAGTATGTGTCTGAATTGCAGCCGCTTGCGGATTTGCAGGGCAAGAGCCGTCTGCGCACCACCCTTGATGCCGGCCTTCAGTATACCGTTCAAACCATCCTGGATAATCGCCTCAAAGATTTGAAAGATCGCGGCGCCGGAAACGGGGCGGTCCTGGTTGTGGACCACCGGGAAAACGAGGTTTTGGCCTGGGTAAACAGTGGTGCCCACCTGGATGATGTTGCGGCAAGCTGGATCGATGCGGTCACGATCCCTCGACAGCCGGGATCTACCTTAAAACCATTGTTATATGCTCTGGCATTCGAAATAGGCTGGACGGCGGCCACCATGGTGGATGATTCACCGCTATCCGAGTCCGTCGGACGCGGGCTGCATTCTTATCATAATTACAGCCGCATCCATTATGGACCATTAAGGGTGCGGGAGGCGCTGGGCAATTCTTTGAACATTCCGGCGGTACGGGCCATTCAGTTTGTGGGCGTCGATGACTTTCTGGACAGTTTGCAAAAACTGGGTATTGGAAGCCTGCAGCAGCACCCGGATTACTATGGCGATGGCCTGGCGCTGGGTAACGGCGAAATCACATTGCTGGAGCTTGTGCAGGCTTACACGGTGCTGGCGCGGCAGGGGATTTACCGCCCGTTGAAATGTGTGATGGCGAATGAGCCCCGACAGGAAGAAACCCGCAGGATATTCTCAGCCGAAAGCGCATCACTGATCGGCAACATCCTGTCTGATCCGGATGCCCGCAGACTAGAATTCGGCAACAGCAGCCTGTTGCGATTTCCCGTCCAAACCGCGATTAAGACCGGGACTTCCAGTGACTACCGGGATGCCTGGGCCGTTGGATATAATCACGGTTTCACGGTGGGTGTCTGGATCGGCAACCTGGATCAGCATGCCACAGACGGTATTACCGGCGCCACCGGACCGGCCTTGGTTTTACGTTCAGTAATGGCGGAGCTCAATCGCCATCAGGATTCACGCCCGCTGTATCTTAGCCCGCGACTGGTAAAAGCCGAGATCTGCAGAGACTCAGGTTTGCAGGCTGACGGGCACTGCGCAAGTCTCAGTGAATGGTTCGTGCCTGGAAACATGCCCAAAACAGAAACCGTGCAGGCGAAGGATCCGAAGTCGACTTACCTCCGGCATCCCAGCGAGGGCATGTTACTGGCCATGGATCCCCGGGTTCCGGATGATCAGGAGGCATTTGTCTTCAGGCTGGCCGACCTGCCGCATAGCGCGCTGGTTGACTGGTATGTCGATGAGCGACTGGTGGGTTCCACCTCCATAGGTGAGTATTTGTGGCGCTTGCGGCGTGGGGTGCATTCAGTCAGGGTTCGTATCTGGTTGGATCGATCCGGGCAATTTCAGGACACGTCGGACGTAAGCTTCATGGTGAAATAGACCGCCTGCCATTTGCGGCGCAGCGGTAACGATCCGGTATAAGAAAATTTCAGAGCGAATCAGCCGAAACCGCCGTTGAAGGGCAGGGTTAATCGGGTTAAGAAAAAAATAGTTAATAATTGAGATGCGACCCCTATGCATCCAGGCGAAAGCTTCATCGACAGCTAAGGAAATAATAGGGGCTATTTACGATGCCTTGAATAGATATCGTGGCATCAAGCAACCTGAGGACGATATCACTATGGTGGTGATCAAAGTCCAACGGTAATGTTTGCAAGGGATTAATTTGAGACCGGGATTAAAAAAACTGAATGTAGCACCATTTACTTAAATTGTTCTGACTGGGATAAAAAATTGTCAGTTTTTAATTAAGTTTTTATAAAAAAATGCCGATATTTTACCTGTTCCCTGGAAAAACATATCTGTAACTCGTGGGCTATGGTGATGCTCAGAAATTAAATGAAAGAATAAAATATGAAAATTTCCAACAAAGAGAAAAATTCTGAAAAAAGAGACGATCCAAGAATAGAATATTCGGGAAATATTTTCTTTATTTCAAAAAACCGTTTCTACGAAGGTGACTTAACAAATTATAGCGATCGCGGTTTATTCATTAGGACCTCTACTATTCTGCCAGTTGGAACGATCGTTACACTCGCACTACCTTATTTGGATGGGCATGTTAAACGTCGAGGCCAAGTTGTAAGGGCAAATTTAAAGGGGTTTGGCATAGAGCTGTTCAAAGAGGACCCTGAGCCATTCGAGAAAGTCACCCCGCGAGAGATGAAGATTAAGGTGAAATAGAGACGCACATATTTCGTTAACAATTCCAGCGTAATGCCGCCGTATGTACCGGAGCGTCCCACCACTTAATAAGATCGTCGTCAACGAGAGAGACGGTGAGGGAGCAACCGGCCATATCCAAAGAAGTGACATAGTTGCCGACCAGCGAACGAACAATTCTGACGTTTCTTTTTTCCAGTTGTGCACGTGCGCAATCATACAACAGGTAGAGCTCCAACAAGGGCGTGGCCCCCAATCCGTTGACTAAAAAGATGGCGTTGTGTGTGCCTTGCGGTGCAAAATCATCCATGATGGCGCTGATCATTTGTTCGGATATCTCTGCGGCCGTTTTCATGTTCATCCGTTGTCGGCCAGGTTCGCCGTGTATTCCGACACCCATCTCCATTTCGTCTTGGCCGATTTTAAAGGTCGGCACTCCTGCAGCTGGAACCGTACAACTGGTTAGCGCGACGCCCATCGAACGCGTGCGATCATTGACCTGTCGCCCCAGGTTGGCAGATTGGGTGAGGTCGAGACCTTTTTCGGCGGCGGCACCCACGATTTTTTCCACAATCATTGTCCCCGCCACGCCGCGACGTCCCGTGGTGTAAGTGGAATCTTCCACGGCGACGTCATCATTGGTGATAACGGTCTCGACTTTGCCTTCGACCATTTCGGTGGCCATTTCAAAATTCATCACATCGCCGGAATAATTTTTAACAATGAAGAGGCACCCGGCTCCTCTTTCGACTGCCTGGACAGCCGCTATCATCTGGTCCGGCGTGGGTGAAGTAAATACAGCGCCCGGGCAAGCGGCATCCAACATTCCATGCCCGACGAATCCGGCATGAAGCGGCTCATGACCGCTGCCGCCTCCTGAAATGAGCCCAACTTTCCCGTCGACAAGATTGGCCCGCCGAACGAATTTTGTATCATCACCTAGCGCAACAATATCCCCATGCGCCGCACAAAATCCTTTCACGCTTTCCATCACAACGTCATCGACCGTATTGATGAATTTTTTCATTTTAAAGCTCCTTAATCCGGGCAAGCCGGAATTGAAGATTGAAGATTGAAAATTGAAGATTTGTGGAGGTCGCTCTGCTCCGTCATTTCTAAAATTGAATGAATACCTTAAATTCTCAATATTCAATCGATGATATTCAATTGTAACAAGATTGGATTCAACAGACGGTTAATTTTAGATACGCAACCTACATTAAGTTTAAATTTATCAACGATGCGTTTTTATGACCACATTCAGTGAAAATTTATGCAACTACAAGGGTTACTGTTTTTCAACCACATTCTCCTGGCGGGCCAATATTGCAGCCTTAACCTGCGCCAGGGCGGCCGGAGAAACGGAAAAGTTACGCAGCCCCATATCCAGTAGTACATCGATATAATCGGATTGTGATGCCATATCGCCGCAGAGGCTGACCTGTTTGCCGGTTCGTCGTCCATGGTCGATGGTTGTCTTGATCAACTCGAAGACGGCACGGTCGGCGCCTGTGTAGAGGTGGGCGATTTTGCTTTCGCCGCGATCACATGCAGTAACATATTGAATCAAATCGTTACTGCCAATCGAAAAAAAGTCGGTTTCAAAATCTTCGATACACATCGCCACTGCGGGAACCTCTACCATGATGCCTAGCGCCGGTACGGTCAAGATTGGATCCGTGCGGCGCAACTGCACCAGTATTTCTTGCAGCAACTTTTTAGCCCTTTCAAACTCTTGCGGAACCGTAACCATCGGGAGCATGATTTTAAGATTGCCAAAGGCCGATGCTCGCACAAGGGCTCTTAATTGGATGCGAAAAATGTCCTCGTGAAGCAACGACAGGCGGATTCCGCGCACGCCTAAAAAGGGATTGCGTTCTTCTTTTTCGGTCAATCCCTCTACCGGTTTGTCGCCACCGGCATCCAATGTGCGGACGATGACCGGTTTTTCGCCTGCCCATTCAACCAGCTTTTTATAAACCTGAAATTGCATTTCTTCATCCGGCATTCCCAGGCCGTTGCTAAACAAAAACTCGGTTCTTACTAGCCCGATACCGTCACAGTGATCGGGAGAGACCAGTTTGAGATCTTCAAGTGTGCCAACGTTCAAGCCGACGTAGACCCTTTCGCCCGAGGGCATGGTCGGGTTGACCGTCAGAAATTTTTGTTGCTTTTTTGCGCGCTTCTCTGCGGTAACCTTTCGGCGAAGATAGTTTTGCACTGTCTCTTGATCCGGCGTGACGATCAACTGTCCATCGACAGCATCCAGAATCATCAGCGTGTCCGGCTTAGCCGTCACCGTTTCCAATCCTACCAGCATAGGGATGCCGTGCGACCTGGCCAGCAGGGCTACATGACTGTTTACGCTCCCTTTTACTAACGCAATCCCTTTACAATAACGCCGATCGAGCATGGCAAAATCGGACGGCGATAAATCTTCGGCGATGATAATTGCATCCTGAAATAAGGGCGGCAATGCTTCCGTTTTACCATATATATGGCTAAGTACACGCTGCTTCAAATCTACCAGATCGGCTGTACGCCCTCGAAAATAGGGATCATCCGCCTTTTCGAAGTGACGAACATGTTCATTCAATGTTTGCATCCAGGCGGTATGGGCCGAGGTGCCGTTGGCAATGGCTGCAACTGCGGGATCGATCAACGATCGATCTTGGACGAGGGACAATTGGAATTCCAGCACCTCAGCGATGTCTTTTTCGGCATTATCGATCAGGGCCCTAAGAGCGGATTGAGCGGCCTTGATCGATCGGTGAAACAAACGCGTTTCATTTTCGACAGTTCCCCCGGGACGTTCGCCAAAAACATGTTTTTGATAGACAACAACCTTGCCGATGGCCAATCCCTTGGAAGCAATATGGCCTGCTTCAGAGGATAATTCCAAAGAATCCGCCGGTTTTTCACCGAAGTTATTCTTAATCAGCTCGACCAGGGATTGGAGCGCTTCCTGGGCGTCTTTGCCGTTTACCGCGATTTCAAGCACAGTGCCTTTGGGCGCCTTAGCCGCCATCACTTGAACGATGCTTTTGGCATCGATCCAGGGTGAACCCGCAGAAGTTCTGATCCGTATTTGGCTTGAATAACGCTTGGCCAATTTCGTCAATTGGATCGCCGGCCGTGCATGTAACCCGATTTTGTTGGTCAGCTGCACGGATGCTGTGCGCATTTTTTTCTTCTTATCAGGGTTAGAATGGCTTTCAACCATGCATCTCACCGTATGAAGGGCCTCGGAAAAAAATAAATCCATAATCTTGCTTGTCTTTTGGCCCGGCTTCGGCGTTGCGCCAAAAGTCACTTATAGACAATATGCTCCCCTTGCCGCGCCTTGAAGACGAACCAAAATCCGGCGCAATCTTTGTGTATTTATTTATTCCCGCGACCCTAACTACTGCAAAGCTCTTCAGCCGTCGCTCGAACCTCTTGCAGGGAAGCGCCGCTGGCTGCTTCCGTCGCCGCCATAATCGCCCCTTCAACGATGGGGGCATTACAAATCAACACCTTGGGCTGCTTTTCCGGGGGCAGCATTTCGATAGCCATCTCACTGTTGGTCTCCGCACCGCCTAAATCTACCAGGATGGCGACGCCTTTGTCCGTCCAGGCGGTGTTGATGGCGGTTAAAATTTTATTGACATCGGATCCCAACCCCCCATCCGGATCACCGCCACAAAAGGCCAAGGTAACTTCATCGCCGACCATCTGCCGAACCATCTCCGCAGTTCCGCTGGCAACTTTCTCCGAATGTGACACAATGACGATAGCGACATTCTCATTCATTCTTAGCAGTCTCCAAAATATTGCAAATTTGCCGGATGGCCAACCCGCAGGTTCTTGCACCGGGATCCATGTGGCCGATGCTGCGCTCGCCCAAGTAGGAAGCGCGCCCTTTTAACGCCATCATTTCGACGGTTTGCGCTTCGGAGGTTGCCACGGTTTCCTTCAGCTTGGCATATAGGTCAGATTCGGCTTCATTGTTTTTGAGAACTTCCAAGGCCGGCACCAGAACATCCAGCATGGTTTTTTGGCCGACATCTGACCGACCTCGTCTTTTAACCGCATCAATACCGGCGGCAAAGCACTCGGTAAAAATGTCTTTGTTTAGCGCGCGCGAGCCTAAAGATTTGCCCATCTCCATAAGCAAGCTGCCAAATAGAGGGCCAGAAGCGCCTCCTACGCTCATGACCAAGGTCATGCCCATCGATTTTAATGCTTCGCCGTCGGGCTTGGCGTAAATGGCCGACAGCTCTTGCATAATTTTTTCCGCCCCCCGCTTCATATTGATACCGTGATCACCGTCTCCAATGGCCTGATCCAGTCGGGTAAGCTCGTCGGCATGGGTGATGACCACATTAAGCGTTGAGGTTATGAACGCTTGTAGTTGCATATTTCTTATTTCAGTCATGAAGTCTTCTGCTCCTTTTTTACTTCAAATAAAGCCTTTTGTCCCAAAATAGCATTCTCAGGTCGAAAAGCAATGAATTTCGCATTATTAGGAATATCTGAATCTAACATCGGTGGTCATAAAAATGCAGGTTTGACAAAGCAAGTTTGAAAGTTCAGATAAATTAAGCAGGTTTGAAATCTCTTAATCGATACCTTGAAGAATTCCAAGATAAGACAATTACGGACGTCGTAAAAATCCCCTGTTCATTCTCATGAAATAATGGCATAATTTCCCGTAAAAAAAAACGCGTATTCAATTTAGGAGACCCTTCATGCATGCAGAAATTGTGATGATTGGAACGGAGCTTTTACTGGGGGAACTTGTTGATACCAACGCCAACAGATTGGCCAAAGCATTGCGCGAAATCGGACTTGACCTTTATTATAAAACGACCGCCGGCGATAACGAAGCCCGAATCACGGAAGTACTCAATTCGGCTTTGGATCGCTCTGATGTGATCATCACCTCAGGAGGAATCGGGCCGACGGTCGATGACGTGACGCGCCAGGCCGTTGCAAAAGCCACCGGCCGCAAACTGGTTTACAGTACCGATCTGGAGGCTCAAATTGCAGCCCGTTTTCGAAGTTTCGGCCGCGTGATGGCTGAAAATAATAAGCGCCAGGCGTATATTCCTGAAGGTGCCTTGCCGCTGTCAAACCCGGTTGGAACGGCGCCCTGCTTTCTTTGTGAAGATATCCGGGGACGTGGTGTTGTCATTTCGCTGCCCGGGGTCCCGCGTGAGCTGGAATATATGCTGAGAAAAAAAGTTCTGCCGCTACTTGTCGAGAGAATGGGAGGCGCAAAGGTCACTAAGATACGGATCTTGAGGACCTGTGCCGTGGGAGAAAGCAATGTCGATCGGGCAATCGGCGATTTGATGACTACGAAAAATCCGACCATCGGGTTGGCCGCCCATGCGGGTCAAACTGATGTCCGCATCACGGCCAAGGCCGACACGGAGGCGGAAGCCGACACCCTCATCGCACCGCTTGAAGCCGAAATTCGACAGCGACTAGGCGTCGCCATTTACGGCGTGGAAAAAGAAACCGTGCCTGAAGTGATCGGAGGGTTGTTATCAGGGAAGAATTTAAAGTTGGGTGTGATCGATACCCTTACCGGCGGCCTCCTGACTCGGGAACTCATCGACGCCGGATTCGGTGGCTTGATCTCTATCAACCTGCACACAATCGACGTGACGGCAGCATTACAAAAGGCCGGCCTGGCGTTACCAGCGGATGGGCGCGAAGGGGAATGCCGCTCACTTGCCTTGGGCCTGGCAGAGACTGTCGCCCCGCCCGACGGCGTCGGTGTTGCCATGGCTGGTCCCTTTAACGATAATTTGACCTTCATTGCGCTTTGCGGGCCGCAGGATATGCGGCTGGCCGAAGCGGGCCGTAACTATCAGGATTCCAAATATATCCTAAGCTGGCTTGCGATCCAGGGTCTGGATTGGTTAAGACGAGCGGTGTTGGGGCAGCTCACGTCCCCGGCGGATTGGAATGAGTAGTGAAACACTAGGCCCGAAGGACGATTCGTTTGGCTGGCCTATAAAAAATTAAGAGTTCATCCATTGAAGCTATATGTTGCTGGTTAATCGTTCAAATGTAACTGAATCAGGCAGCACATTTGGTTTTGCATTGCGCTTCGACACTATCACAGTATGCATCAAATACAAAAAACATACAGGCGTTGTTATAAGATGACTTTTGATAGAAATGGCAATTTTTTTGCTGCTCCGGGCCGCCAGCTGAGCAGACGGAAATAATATCCTGCTTACAAAAACATACTTCGCTAATCTGCACGACGATCACCTCCTAGGATAGCTAATACCTCGATTGAGTTGATACTTAATTAGTTTCCATCCATAAATAGTCTTTTTGCCCAATCTCGGCGTCAATCGGCGCGTTTGATTGTGCGACGTAACCAGCTACGTCTCCGCACAAACGCTTGATTTCCTTGACCTTGGACAAAAATCCGCATTTCTGGATCGGAAACACTATTTGGTGCCCAAATCGATTTTAACCGATTTACGGATGGGCATTAATTAAAAAGTTGCATCGAGTTTGCCAAACTGCACGGTCAATGCGTGTCTTGCGTTGAAAATAGATGTGCAGTTAACTATATTTATAGTAAGCAATATTTATGCCAACTATTGCCAAATGGACTGGGGACCTTGGATACGCATCGGTCGGTTTGTAAAAACATAATATTCCGGTTAGACGAAATCCCTGTGGTTTGGGTGACGGCAAGCAGTGCGTCCGAGCATTGCCTACGGATCCGGTCTTAAAGGACATCAGATACAAATGAAATGCTGGTTTTGAAGCTATTTGCGGTGATGTGGCGGCATGGAGTTTTGTTTTAGCAAGGCCGGATTGCTGAAGTGAAAGGCAACCTGCCATTTTAATTTTGTGAACCGCCGTTAAGGTAAACCCGACAAATTTTTGACGTCTTGATAAATTTGTTTCATCAGATTTGGGAATTAATCGAATAGACTCACTGGAAAAAATATTGTGACAGCGTAAAATTTTCTAAATGCTAGCATTCTGATGATAAATCCCCTTCACATAATTATCATGCAAGATTGTGCTATAGATGAAGTCATAATTACTGTCTTCTAGCGGGGATATGATCGGGCCGGATGATGAACATGTGAATTCCGGCTAGGGCAACGACCAATGCAGCGACGTAAAAGGCCGGATTCAAGCTGAATGTTTCGATGATAAATCCGAGCAAAATCGGACTTAACAGGCC